>CAJXNF010000052.1 GCA_913056375.1 uncultured Pseudomonadota bacterium
AAGTAGGTGTTGCGGCTGATGCTGCAGAACCAATTACTACTGTTGCGAATGTTGCTGCCAATGCGGTAATGAACTTTTTCATGGTCGTGCTCCAAAGTGGATTATTGTAATTTAATTGTCTCATTTGTCACTCAAATGAAACGTGATGGGTAAGTTATAATCCACAGTAATTTTTTTGGGGAGGATGACAGGGGGAGAAACTAGAAAACTCAATCCTCAACAACCAATAATTCCAAAAGGCTATGAACTACCGAACCCCAAAAGAACTGGCTTACGAGTATGACGTCAGCGAGACAACGGTAATCCGCAGGTGTCAAAGTGGCTATTTGCCGAGCTACAAGGTTGGTGGCTGCTGGCGAATTGACCCAGAGGCGGAATCGGAAACAGTCCAGAAGTTGAGAGGCAGATTCGGGAAGGGATGAAGTCAAGGAAAAGATGAGAAAGTCGACAGGAAATTCTCTAGCGGGAACTACGTCTTAGCAAAGTTAAGGAGGTATTTGCAGAAGGTGAAAAATAACCAAATATTATTAGTGTTACTCCACCACAATTCTACCATATTTGAGAATCTAGTTTTCAAACTTATCTAAGTAACTGATTTTGCTGGCGCGCCCACCAGGACTTGAACCTGGAACCTACTGATTAGAAGTCAGTTGCTCTATCCAGTTGAGCTATGGGCGCGTGAGAGGAGGGAGGTTAGCTGTTTTCGAAGCGCTTCAGGTCCTGGAGCACCTGGCGTTCTTCTTCTGCAGTGAGGGCATCCAATTCTTCTGGAGGTGGTTGATCCTTGGCTTTCCATTGACTGGATTTACTCCAGACGAACCAAAATCCACCAGCTAGCCCGAGAGCTGGTAGGATCCAGATCAACAGGTTGAAGCCTTGCGCTGGAGGAGTCCGCAAGATCCACTCGCCATAGCGAGCGACAAAGTAGGCCTCAATCTCTTCCCGACCCTGCCCCGCCATCAACATTTCCCGAACCTTGTTGCGAATCTGTACCGAAAAGCCTGCTTCAGAATCATTGACCGAGAGCCCTTGACAAGTCGGGCAACGCAGGTTGTCGGCAATCTCGTGAACCAGATCCTCGTCAACAGCTTGAGCCTGCAGCGATAGGCAACCGGCCACCAGCAAAGGGAGCAACAGGGTTGAGAAGCGTTTCATGCTGCGTGAATCTCTCGGTGGGGCAAGTGCTGACGCAGGTATTCACGAATCATCGCCCGATTCGTCAGGTGTTTGCTTCCGGCTCCGGAGAGCCAACCTGCGAACTCAGAGCCCCGGTGGTAGCGGGCTAGAAAGCTCAGGTCCCGGTAGCGGGTCATCATCTCCTTGAATAAATCACGCGGCACATTGGCTGTCAAGAGCTCGTAGTAGACACCATTGTGCATCCACTCGAAGTTGGCCAGGGGCAACGCGTTCCAGTACTCTTGATGGAAGGCCTCCACCCGAGCATAGGTCACATCACCTCGTGGGGCACCCGCCCTGAGGCAGAGGACAGATAAATCGGTGTAAGTTTCGGTCTTCATGCAGGGGATTCTTGATCAAGAACGGGGTTACGGACCTCGCGCACAATATCTGCCAGGTGCTGCTGCAGCTCTTGCAGGCCGCTGCCATTCAGGGAGGAGATCGTGAAGACGGTCTCTCCTTCCGCTTCCAGTGATTCACGAATTTCTTCAGTTTCCTTCAGATCGTGGACACTGTCCAGCTTGGTCAACGCAATCGCCCGAGGTTTTTCTAACAGGGTCGGCTCGAAAGACTCCAACTCGTGCAGTAGGGTCGCATACTCTTCCAGCGGTGGCGCCTCGGAAAAACCAGAGACATCCAGCATCAACAGCAGAATCGCGGTGCGTTCAATGTGACGCAGGAAGCGGTCGCCCAGCCCCCGTCCCTCGTGCGCACCCTCGATCAGACCCGGGATGTCGGCAATCACGAAGGCTTCATACTCGTTGTGCTTGACCACACCAAGTTGAGGAACCAGGGTGGTGAAAGGGTAGTCTGCCACCTTGGGTCGAGCGTGGGAGAGCTTGCTGATCAGCGTGGATTTGCCAG
Organism: uncultured Pseudomonadota bacterium; assembly: GCA_913056375.1. Taxonomy (GTDB): domain Bacteria; phylum SAR324; class SAR324; order SAR324; family NAC60-12; genus JCVI-SCAAA005. Next base: position 2,041 of record CAJXNF010000052.1, read on the forward strand.
CGTTGGGAAAGCCAACCAGCCCGACATCCGCCATCAACTTCAGCTCGAGACGGATCCAGAGCTCCTGCGAGGGCTCACCTGGTTGGTGATGTTCAGGGGCCCGATTCGTTGAGGTTTTGAAGCGTGCATTGCCCCGTCCACCTCGTCCACCCTTGAGGAACAGGTATTCTCGCTCTTCGAGAATCTCCAGCAGGACATCTCCATTTTCCTCGTCACAGACCACGGTTCCGAGCGGAACACGAACCAAGCAGTCCTTGCCGTTCCGCCCATGCTTGTTGCGTCCACCACCCGGCTGGCCATTTTCTGCGTGTTGGTGTTGTTGAAAGGAGAGGTCGAGCAGGGTGCTGCGGGCATGATCTCCGACAAAGCGAATGCTTCCGCCCTCGCCACCGTCCCCACCATCGGGCCCACCAAATTCGACAAATTTTTCACGACGAAAGGAGGTGCAGCCCGCGCCTCCCTTGCCGGAGCGGACATGGATCTTGACCGAATCAACAAATTTCATGGAAGAGGCCGTGCCTCAGACACGGAAGAAGTTGAGGAACTCGTCCGGCAGCTCCATACGAACACGCCGGTTGAGGTGATGAACGAAGGGATGCATCGCCGCCTTGAGACAAGTGTGGTAGCTCTCCGGATCATCCTCACTTCTCAGCTCACGGTAGGACTGGTTGGCTTGACGCATCAAGATCTTGGCATGAACCGGCACCATCTCCTGGTTGCGTTCCAGCGCGTTCAACAGCTGGTCGTCAGGGAAGCCACAAAGCAGGTAGGTGAAGGAGTTCTCAAAGCGGAAGACAAAGAAGGGCGCATGCTCGGCAAAAGCGCTACGGGTAGCGGTCATGAAGCGCAGGAAGTAGTCCCGCATCTTCTCGTCTTTCCAGAAACCGAGTGTGATCGAATTGAGTTGCGAGTGAGTCGTTGCGTTGAAGGAACGGAAGAATTGATAGTTCTTGTAGCGCAGCACCTCCGGCTTCTCCTCAATTTTTGACATCTGCCCCTGCAGTGCCTTCAGCGTGCCTCCAAGCTCAGAGTCACTGAGAGTCCGCGGATCGATTTGTCCTTGTTCCGCTTCCTGGGCCTTGATCCAATCAACGAGGAAACGATCCTTCGCTTGCAGGTAGTGCTGAAAGGAGGGCTTTTGGGTCAGCGCAACGATCTCTTGCTCTAGCTTGACCGCATCCAGATCTGCTGGCAAAGCACGGAGCATCTGCTCAACTTCTTGCAGCATCGGTTCATCTGGGAAGGCCTTTGTCAATTCCTGTAGATTGCGAAGAGTGCGCTTAATCTTCAAACGGGTACGATGTAGGAAGACCTCTGGGTTGCAGGACTGCTTCTCAAAATCCTGAAAGGTCTCACATGGAATCTCGCTTTGGTTAGCACACTTGAGCGTGAGCGCCTGGGTCAGGTTGTCAGGAACTTGACGCAAACTGTAGAGTTGTTCGACCAGCATGCCCTGGAGCAATTCCAACACGCGGTTCAGTCGACCGATTTGTAGAAAGCTGTTGCGCAGAGTGGAGAATCCCGACAAGGTCTTCTGCGCCAGTTGACGCATGTCGTTGTCCATGTCGAGGTAGAGCCCGGCGGTCACGTCTTGCTGACGGCCCGGATAAATCGTGATTTTGAGTTTGTCGTCGCTGATGCTCGCCATGTCGGATCTTGGGAGTGCAGTACAGGGAAGGCCAGAAACTGGGTGGCAATTGGTCGGTTGTTCGACCTGCAAGGGCAAGACCAGTCCTGGGCGCGTTAGACAATTCCTTTGCGATCTGTCGGCAGGTGGGTTACACCAAATAATTCCCTATTTGGAGTCTGCCATGAATCAAGAGATTACGCACGATATTGAGGTCGCTGTCCAGTCCTTCTATCTGGATAATGAATCTGACCCTGAAAAACCACTCTTTCTGTTCGCCTATCGAGTGCGGATTGAAAACCAGGGATACGAGACCGTACAACTGCTGAAGCGACACTGGATCATCACCGATGGAGATGGTCAGGTTCGCCATGTCGAAGGTGAGGGTGTGGTCGGTGAGCAGCCTGTCCTCAAGCCCGGAGAATCCTTTGAATACACAAGTGGTTGCCCCTTATCGACTCCCGTGGGTACAATGCGTGGTAGCTACCAGATGCAGACCGCCAACCGGGCTCTGCTCCAGGTCGAAATCCCTGAATTCACGCTGGCTGTTCCCAGCGCCATCAACTAACCCTCTCTGTTGAGACAAACTATGAAGTCATTGCTGACCCTTGTTTCGATCTTGTTGGTAACCACGCTCTCGTACGCTGCTGACATTCGTGGGTACTACACCCCTGTGGGACCCGTCCCTTCAGCACACACTGTCAAGAAGGTTCGCTTCGAAGAACTTCTCAACTTTGGTTGCATCCATTGCAACAACTTACGCAAGGCTTCCCTGAAACTGCGGGAAGAATATGCCGACCAAGTTGACTTTATTGACATCCCAATCACCTTCCGTGGGCAGGATGATTCCCCTCTTCGGCTTTACTATGTCGCTGAACGGCTGGGTAAGGGCAAGCTGGTCAAGGAGGAACTCTTCCGCACTCGTTTCGAGTATGAGGTGAATGTCTTCGATCCTGGGATCATTAACTACCTGGCCAAGAGCTTGGGGCTAGATCAGGAGTACCAGGCAGAATCTCGTAAGCCTTGGGTGGAAGCCAAGCTCGCTGAGGCAGAGCGCAAAACAGAACAGTACGGGTTGACTGGAACACCAACGGTCGTGATTGAAGGTAGTATGAAGATGGACATCGGGCGCTACGGTTCGATCGAGAAGTTCGTGGCTGACGTGCCACAGACTTTCGCAGATTTGCTCGCCAAACCGTAAACAAGTGGTACATGTCTTCCGGCTTCTGAACCATCAGCTCCGGAAGACAGTGATCTGGTAGGAATCAGTCGAGCAGGTCGTAGGCTTGAACCGTCAGGAATTCACGGAATTCTGGATCAGTTGCCAATACGTCCATTGTCTTGGCTGCCTTGGCAAAGCGCTCCTCACTGAAGCTCTCCCCACGCTCCGCCCGAATTTTCTCCAACTCTTCTTCCGCAAACTGTCGGTACATCTCAACCGTGATCTTGCGACCGTCCGACAATTTCCCTTCTGGATGGCGAATCCACTGCCAGATCTGAGAACGTGAAATTTCTGCGGTAGCTGCGTCTTCCATCAGATTGAAGATGGCCACTGCACCCATGCCGTTCAGCCAGGATTCAACGTACTGAATACCCACGCTGATGTTGTTGCGCAAGCCACCCTCGGTGATCTCTCCAGGAACCTCAAAGTTGATGAAACCATCCGGATTGGGAACCACATCTTCTCGAAGATTGTCCTTCTGGTTCACACGGTTGGGCCCGAACTTTTCTGTGAAAACTTCGTTGCAGATCGGTACCAAGTCAGGATGCGCAACCCAGGAACCATCGTAGCCGTCATTTGCATCGCGCTCCTTGTCTGCTCTGACTTTGCCGAGAGCAACCTTGTTCACTTCTGGATCCCGTCGGCTTGGGATGAAGGCAGCCATCCCACCGATAGCATGCGCTCCTCGCTTGTGACAGGCGCGGACCAGTGATTCTGTATAGGCTCGCATGAAGGGCACGGTCATGGTCACATGAATACGATCTGGCCAGAGGAAGTTTGGATCTGATCGGAATTTTTTGATGCAGCTGAACATGTAATCCCAGCGTCCAGCGTTCATGCCTGCCATGTGATCTTTCAGCACGTACAGCATCTCTTCGATTTCGAAGGGGGCGAGGATGTGCTCAATCAGGATCGTGGCCTTGATGCTACCGATTGGTTTGCCAACGTACTCTTGAGCCATCACGAAGACATCGTTCCAGAGCTTGGCTTCCTGATGATTCTCGAGCTTTGGTAGGTAGAGATAGATTCCAGAGTTGATCTTCTTGACCCGCTCGTGGTTGTGGAAGAAGTATAAACCGAAGTCGACTAGTGAACCTGATGCGATCTCACCATCGATCAAGATATGCTTCTCGTTGAGGTGCCAGCCACGTGGACGCACGATCAGGGTAGACACTTCGTCGTTCAGTTTGTATTCCTTGCCATTGGGATTGGTGAACTCAAGTGTACGGTCAATCGCTCGCTGCAGATTGATCTGTCCCTGGATCTGGTTGAACCAGTTGGGGCTGTTGGCATCTTCCAAGTCTGCCATGAAAACTCGGGCTCCGGAGTTCATCGCGTTGATCATCATCTTGGCTTCGACAGGACCAGTGATCTCGCAACGTCGATCTTGTAGGTCATCTGGCAGTGGTGCGACTCTCCAGTCTCCCTCACGAATGGATCGAGTCTCTTCTGAATAGCCAGGTTTTTGCCCATTGAAGAGTGCCTGTTGTACTTCTTCACGACGCTTCAGCAATTCCTGGCGACGTCCGTTGAATTGTCGATGTAGTTGAACAATAAACTTTTGGGCTTCTTCAGAGAGGACTTCGGCAAAACCCTCGTGCATAGGGCCTTGGATCTGAATTCCATCAGGCATGGTTCTCCAATGGGGTCAAGGTTCTTCAATTAGACAAGTGGCCAGACCACCTTGCCACTTGTCAGTCAGAAAACTTACCATACTACCCATGAATGAAATAGATTCCAGCCAAAGTTTCGCCCGAAAGAGAAGAGTTGAATTTTAGGCATCATTCTTTCAGAAGTCTTAACTTTAGGAAGATTGACCATCCCTTGGCTCAATCTCCGCATGGCCAGAAAATTCCGGATTGAAAGCACCTGCTGGGCAGGATAGTCTCAGTTCGGAGTAATAGAGAAAATACTGCGAGACGAGGATTGCATGAGACGCACGATCTTAGTGTCGTTGCTCGTGGTCCTGTCTGCGCCGGTATTTGCTCAGGATGAGCTTCATCTTCGGAGAACTAATTCCCTCATTCAGCAAGTGATTCGCGGAGAACGAGGAGAGTATCCCCTTTCGGAGTACCGCCCACAGGAAGTGCAGCGCAGTGGAGAGATGGTCAACCAGTTGACCCAGGACCCTTTCGAGTACCGACGTACATACAGTAAAAAGTTCCGCCACAGGCAACGTTATATCGGTTTCAGTGGCCCGATTGTCGGAGAGGAACGCAGCGCTCCCTACTATGGGGCCAGTCTGCAAAAACAGGTGAATCCAGCGCCCATCGCACGGATCAACCGCGATACTGCTCGACGCATTCGTGAATCCAACTTAATGGTTCAACAACTCATTCGGGAACGGCAATGAGCCCAGTGCGGCAGTTCACAATGTTGTCGCTGTTGGCAAGTCTGGTGGCCTGTAGCGGATCCCCTCCACCAGGTCCGCCCTATCGTCAGGAAGTTTCGGCTCCGGCTTGTCTACAGGAGGAGACGTATGGCGAAACCATGCGTTGTGATGATAACGTCCAAGCCAAGATTCAAAAAGAAGCTAACCAGTCTCTTGGAAAAGTGGAACAATTAAACGTGCGCCGGCTTCACCAGAACCGAACCAGTCAGTGGGGTTCACCAAGCGCTCAGGAGGTTCGGGATCAAATGAAGATTGGGCACGCCTTTGAAATTGAAACCGAACGAGCTGCGCAGGCCTTCACAGAGAACTGTGGTAGCTATCGCGTAGATCGGGGCTTGCTCGTCTGTATCCCGGCACCTCCCAACTGACATGCCCACTCCCACCGATGGTCTGCAACTGGCCTTGGTGGATCTCCTCCCCGGAGCATTCCCCCTTGGTCCTCTACAAGCTCGACGGACCCTCCCCTCAAGTTCCAGGATTGGCTCCCATCGAAGCCGCTTTCAGGGACGGGGGATGGAATTTGACGAGGTTCGTCTCTATCAGGCAGGAGACGATGTCCGCCTGATCGACTGGCTGGTCACAGCACGAACTGGTCGACCCCACACCAAACTCTTCCGTGAAGAACGTGAGCAGCCCAACTTTCTTTTGTTGGACTGTTCCCCCTCCATGTTTTTTGCCACTCAAGGACAACTCAAGGTTCGGCTGGCTGCTTGTCTAGCGGCACAACTTGCTTGGCGGGCTCTGAAAAATCAGGATCGGGTTGCGCTTTGGTTTGCTGGGGCCAGAACTTATCATGAGGCGGCGCCTAAGGAACATCGTCCAGCACTGCTGCAGATGCTCGGCAAACTGGTGGAAGCTTATCAACATGAGCTGCTGGGATTGCAGGAAGAGGGGTTTATTTCCGTTGATCCGTCACCACTACTGAAGCTCCTGGAACGCTTCAATCGTGTTCAGCGCCCAGGTAACGTAGTCTGGCTCTTCAGTGATTTTCAGCAATTTGGAGAAGAGGAGTGGAAACTTTGCCGGAGACTGGTTCGGCATTGTGAATTACGACCAGTTTGTCTTTTGGATCCCTTAGAGCAACAGATGCCCTGGCGGGGGGAGGTTCTTTTTCAGCAGGGCGCAACGCGCCTAACCCTGGATTGGGGTGAGTCAAGAGAAAAGGAGTTTCAAAGACAGTTCAAAGCGTGGCAGCAGGATCTTCAAGAGAAATTTCGCCAGTTGAACCGCCCCATCTACTGGATGCAAACAACTGACGAGAGAGCTAACTTTCAGACGTCGATATCATCCACTGCATCGTTGTAGCTCATCCTTCCCAGCAGCAGTCCAGCTCCAACCAGAGCGGTGGAGAGGATGCTTCCGTTGGTCACCACATAAGAAATCAAGATAAACCCTCCGAGTACGGAGTAGCGCACGAAGCGATTACTTTTCAATTGAAAGATGAATTCTTCCATCTGGATCTCTATGAGCTAAGGATTGGGTTAGATTTTACGGAAGATGACCGAAGCATTCGTCCCACCGAAGCCAAAGGCGTTCGACATGACGTGGGTTATCTGACGTTCACGAGCCACGTTTGGGGTGATGTCTAGATCACATTCCGGGTCCAGATTTTCGACATTGATCGTAGGAGGTACAAGGCCTTGTTCCATGGCTTTGATAGAGAACACTGCCTCGATTGCCGCCGCAGCTCCCAGGAGATGCCCAGTCATGGATTTCGTGGAACTGATGGAAATCTGCTTTGCGGTGTCTTCTCCAAGCGCCAGCTTAAGCGCTCGCAATTCGTTAAGATCTCCTGCCGGAGTCGAGGTGCCATGAGCGTTGACGTAGTCAAGATCCTCCGAGTTCAACTTGGCATCCTTGAGAGCTAGTTTCATCGCTCGAGCTGGACCTTCCATGGATGGCGCAGTGATGTGATGGGCATCCGAACTGACCCCATACCCAATGATTTCGCAGTAGATCCGGGCTCCTCTGGCTTTCGCAAATTCATAATCTTCGAGAATCAGCATTGCTCCTCCCTCCGAAAGAACAAAGCCATCTCGATCTTGATCGTAAGGACGACTCGCCCGTTCTGGGTCATCATTGCGTGTGCTGAGTGCTCTCATCGCCGCAAAACCTCCGACCCCCAGTGGCGTCACAGCTGATTCACTGCCTCCTGCCAACATGATTTTCGCATCTCCACGTTCAATGATGCGCGCTGCAGTACCAATCGCATGATTGGAGGACGTACAGGCCGAAACTGAACAAGCGTTATAGTTGCGAGCCTTGAAAACCATGGAGACCTGACCTGGAGCCAGGTTGACAAGAGTCATTGGGATGAAGAAGGGAGAAATCCGTTTTGGTCCTCCCTCTTCCACCAGCAGCGTATGCCGCTCGATATTGCCCAATCCCCCGATTCCCACTCCCATTGAGACACCAGTTTCCTCTTCTAACTCTTCAGTGATCTCCAAGTTAGCGTCTTGGAGAGCCTCCGCTGCAGCACCAACTGCATAGCGAATGAAGAGTTCCATCTTACGAGCTTCCTTGGGAGAGACAATGTCAGGAACTTGGTAGTTGCGTACCTCCCCAGCAATTTGAGTTCGGAACTCCGAAGCATCAAAATGTGTGATTGGACCAATGCCTGACTTTCCAGAGGAACAGGCACTCCAAGCTTCTGCCACGCTGTTTCCAAGTGGACTGACGCAACCAAGACCGGTTACGACGATTCGACGACGATCGCTCATGAGAGTGTGATAGGAGAAGGGGAGAGGGGATCAGCCAGTAGCGGATCGGATGAAGTCAACAGCTGACTGGACGGTAGTGATTTTTTCGGAGGCATCATCCGGGATATCGATGCCGAATTCTTCTTCCAGCGCCATGACCAGTTCAACGGTGTCCAGTGAGTCTGCGTCTAGGTCGTCAATGAAGTGGGATTCTAAATTGATCTCAGACTCATCTTTGCCAAGTTGCTCGCTGATGATCTTCGTGACCTTTGATACGATTTCATCCATGTTGTGATCCTTTTCCAGTGTAAAACCAAAGATTAGGCGACCAGAGGCATTTCCTGCTTGGGAGGTCCTGCTAGCCACGGAGAATTCCCGCAACCAGTGCGAGTTTGTTTCCTCAAATTCGGCTTAAATGTCAATTTTTTTGCGGACGTCCTAGTAGAGTCCACCATTCACATGCAGTGTGCTGCCTGTGATGTAGGCCGCTTGATCAGACACCAAAAACCGTACCGCCCAAGCGACTTCCTGAGCACTTCCCATCCGCCCAAGAGGCACCTGGCTGAGGATGGCTTCCTTTTGTTTTTCGTTCAACTCCTCTGTCATGTCTGTCTCAATGAATCCTGGAGAGATGGTATTGACCGTGATGTTGCGCCCTCCAAGCTCCTTGGCCAATGACTTTGTGAAACCGATCAATCCGGCCTTGGTTGTGCTGTAGTTCACCTGACCTGGATTACCTGTGGATCCAACCACTGAGCCAATATTGACGATGCGACCAAAGCGCTGTTTGACCATATGACGGATGAGACTACGGGTGATGTAGTAGACACCATTCAAATTGACTCCCAGTACCTGCTCCCACTCTTCTGGCTTCATCCGCATAAAGAGGTTGTCCTTCGTGATTCCAGCATTGTTCACCAGGATATCGATTCCTCCTGTAAGTTTCAGAGCCTCTTCAGCTAGATTGTCAGCAGTTTCTCGATCCGCAACATCTCCTAGAAGACTCCAGCCTTCCCCATTGGCTTCCTTGATTTCTGTGAGAACAGCAGAGCCGCGTTCTGGATTTCGGTTGATGATGACGACACTTGCTCCAGCCCGGGCCAACTCCAGCGCGATTTCACGTCCAATTCCGCGACCAGCACCGGTCACCAGCGCACGTTTGCCAGTCAAATCCGTCATTACCTTACCTTGAAATAGAGGATCAGAGTGATCACAAAAAGCCAGATGGAGCGCAAATGAAAATGCCAGACCACTCGACTATTGACTTCTTGAGGAGTGAGCAGCTTGTTGTCTTCTGGAACAGAGCGCACTCCAAGTTTTTCCAACATCATCAACCAGACTGACTTCACTTTGGGAGCTTCCGGATGATAGGTCCAAAGTTGTTGCAGATGATGATGATAGGGAGATTTCAGAAAGAAGCGATAAGTTTCCGCAAAATCCCGACCCCGCAAACGCAACATTGCTCGAAAAAAACCTCGCTGAATGATTGTTGAGAGAGCAGAGAAAACAAACAGTCCTCCAACAATTGGCAGGAACAACTCA
>CAJXNF010000053.1 GCA_913056375.1 uncultured Pseudomonadota bacterium
CCAACAAAAGCATGATTAGGATGCTGCGATACATCTCCCCCCTCAGAGTTGAAACAGTCCTGTTTTCTATCAAAATTTTTTAGAAGGTAATTTGAAGCAAGAAGCGGACTTATGTTGTGCTACTTCACCAAAAAGAACATGAGCACCTCCGCAGGCGTTCTTCCTCTAGTTGCTGCAATTTCTTGCGCGAGAGATGAGTGCTGTGTTGAAGAGTGTGGTGGGCGAGAAAAATTACAGAGGTTCGCTGGATACTGCTTGAAACCCAAGCTCTTCTAAAGCAAGTAGGCCCTCTTTCAGGTCCTCCTCTTTCAGTAGAAGCCAATCCTTGGAAAAAGTGGAAACCAGCAAAATATTGAGATGACGTGAAGCCAACTGGGAAGCAATCGCAGCCAGAAAGCCTGGCGTTTCAAATGGGGTGGACATTTTGAATTCAATGAGCTGGAACCAGGCCTGTTCCTGGAGGATGTCTGACTGCAGCAAAGCACGTTGCTTTTCGGTCGTGATCACCGTTACTTCCTCGGCTTCGTGGGTCACCAGGAAATGTGGTTGTGGATTGGAGCACTCTTGAACCTGAAGAACAGTGTAACGCTGAGGATGCAAGACAAAGGGGCTGCTGTTGATGGTTTTCCGAAGCGCTGGAGAAATTTCATTCATCAATGGCATCAGCTTTCAAGTACAAATCAGAGATCAAACCGCTGTGTTTGGTTCTTCCCATCATGGGAGTTCCATAAACTATCCTGGCGGGCGTCAGCTCTGACGATGGTAAAGAACCTTGAACTTTCGTCTCGCTTTTTCAGGCCGCCTTGGATTGAGTCGCCAGTTTTGCCACGGCTCTCTCCAGAGCATCCAGGCCCATTCGTGTTTCTTCCTCGGTGATGACCAAGCTAGGCGCAAGCCTGAGTACATCGGGTCCTGCGATCAAGACCATTGCTCCTTCATCGTGAGCAGCTTTCATGACTTCTCCGGCCTTACCTTCCCAACTCTCACTCATCACACAACCGAGCAACAGACCCAGTCCACGGATCTCTTTGAAGACACTATACTGCTGGCCAATTTTCTCTAGGCGATTGCGGAACCACTGGTGACGTTCCTGAACACCTGCCAAGACTTCGGGCTGGTTGACGACATCAAGGACTGCTTCGGCAACTACGCTGGCTAGCAGGTTGCCCCCATAGGTAGTGCCATGGGTTCCTACACTGAAGTGTTCTGCTATTTTCGCTGTGGTCAACATCGCTCCGATGGGAAATCCTCCTCCCAAACCTTTGGCACTGGATAGAACATCGGGAGTGATACCATAGTGCTGGTAGGCGAAAAGATGACCACTGCGTCCCATGCCGCTCTGCACCTCATCAAAAACTAGTAAGGCTCCGTGCTGGTCGCAAAGCTCTCGGGCAGTTTGTAGAAATTCTTGTTTGGCAGGTAGCACGCCACCTTCCCCCTGGATGGGTTCTACCATGATTGCGCAGGTTTTGTCAGAAACAGCGGCTCTCAGGGCATCACAGTCGTTGTAGGGCACATGGTTGATGCCTCCTGGTTTTGGACCAAAGCCTTCTGCATACTTCGGTTGACCACCCACACTGACGGTGAAGAGAGTCCGTCCGTGAAATCCGTTGAAGGTTGCAATGATTTCATCCTTTTCTGCACCAACAGTATTGTAGGCATAGCGGCGGACGAGCTTGAGACAGGCTTCATTCGCTTCTGCTCCAGAGTTGGCAAAAAAGACCCGTTCGGCAAAGGTGGCTTCACAGAGTTTGCGTGCCAAACGAATCGCAGGTTCATTGGTATAGATGTTCGAGATGTGCCAGAGTTTTCCAGCTTGCTCCTGTAGCGCCTTGACCAGCGCTGGATGACAATGTCCGAGAGAAGTCACTGCAATTCCTCCGGTTAGATCAACGCGTTCTTGTCCTTGTTGATCCCAGATTCTTGAGCCTTCTCCACGTACAGGAATGAAAGACATGGGGGCGTAGTTGGGTACCATGAACTGGTCAAAATCACTGCGATTGACGGTCTTGTTTTCCATCGTCTCTCTCGGAAGGTTGGGTTATTCAGGCTTGGATATCTTGAGTCAGCATCACTACGCGCTTTGCTCCGCCTTCGGTATCTTGCTGTCCGACTTCCACAAAGCCAAGTTGTGCATGAAAGGTCTCTGAGATCAGATTGGGTGGACGCAGGTTGACCTCACAGGCGAGTGTTGGGTAGCGCCCTTGGATTAAGTGGATGACAGCAGCATATAAGTCGCGACCAATGCCTTGACGGTGAAAACTGGGTGCAATGGCGATGCGATCCACATAAGCAAAGTGAGCGTAGCGTTGATGAAACCAGCCAAAGTTGACGCTGTCGTAGTCGGCAGTTTCATCGAGTACCAGGATGAAGCCAGCTAGCTCACCGTGAGAGCTTCGGGCAATCCCGGTGTAGATCGATTGTTCTCGTAGCGAAGCGAGCTTGGCTGCGGAGAGTGAGCTGACATGGGGCACCGCAGCTTCATTCAAAGCAAGGATCTCTGCTTCGTCCGCTTGCGTTGCAATACTGAGTTGGAAAGAGGAGGATTTCATGCTGCTCGTTGTTGATCGTGGTAATTGGCAGCGAAGCCGTCTATTCTGATTGGGTCTTCACAAGGAGTTACTGATGGACCCTAGCCTTCTTGCGCAACTCAAGCAACTAGAATTGCGCCTCAAGCCCTCCCGAGCCTCATCGATGTTGGGTCGACACGAGCTTCGTCACCGCGGACGAAGCCTTGAATTTGCTGGCTATCGTGAGTATCGGCCAGGCGATGACCTACGGGAATTGGACTGGAAACTTCTCGGCCGTACCCAGCGACACTACATCAAGCAGCGCGACACACACAGTCCCGCAACAGCGTTGGTTCTGTTGGATACTTCGCCTTCGATGCAGTTGCAATCCCCAGATGCAGAATTCAGTAAATTGCGAGCAGCACAGTTGCTGGCGTTTGGACTATTGTTTACACTCCAGCGCCAGGGTGACCGCTTCAGCTTTCAACTTCTTGATGGTGCTCCTGTCCCTCCTCCTCGTTCCACCCGAAGAGCTTTTCTCCATGCGCTCGAAAGGCTGGAAAATCCCAGTCCCAATGAGGTTCCCCAACTACCTACCTTGCAGCCTCTTTCTTTCGATCATGTCTATCTGATTTCAGATTTGTTGAGGCCTCCTGCCCAATGGGAGAGTTGGTTGAACACACTACGCCTTGTCGGGCGGGAGTGTCAGTGCTTGCGAGTTTTAGATCCGTTGGAGTTGGGGGAAGGAGAAAACCCAGATTATTTGCAGCACCTCGAAAGCCCGGAGCGGAAAAGGCAAATGCAGTCTGCCGATTGGTCTCGGTATCTTGAGAACTTTGAGTCACATCGAAAACAGATAAACCAATTTTGTCGTCAGCAGAATCTGCCTTTGCATGAATGCGTGACTCGCAAATCAGTACTCAATGAAATTCAAAAAATCTTGTTGCGACTCTAATCGGCTAAGGTGGGAAGCTTGTGTGGGGATTAGCGCAGTTGTTCGCAAAGTGGAACCAACGTTTCAAATAACTCATCCATTTCGAGAGGCTTGGTGAGTAGTTTCACATTGTAGGGTGCGAGGGCTTCTGCAAATTCTTCATCGTCATGGGCACTGATCGCAATCACGATCTGAGAGTGTGATCTTTTACGGATGTGGTCAACCAACCGTAGTCCACTCATGCGAGGCATGCTTAGGTCCGTCAAAACGATATCGTAATCTCGCTCATCCATTTTGTTGAGGGCTTCCTGGCCATCTTCTGCGGTGTCGACCTCGGCAAACAGGTTCTGCAGTAGAAATTGGAAAGACTCTCGCAACGCAAGTTCATCTTCTACGATCAGGACGCTTAAATTCTTTGTGAGAGCTAAGATTTTTTCTAAATCCATGAATTCTCGAAAGCTGTGTTGGTAAAGGTTGTCTACGTTCACATAATTTGTGAGAGTTTGCAATGGTTAGGCTATAGCATCATTGTGCTAAGACTATATAGCTGCCTGGAAAACGAACTGCGCTTTCTCTTGCATTTTGATTTATAAACTCACAACAAAAATGTTCGAAGAGAGCTGATTTTGATGAAGCAATTAGGGGCAGATTGCTCACTATATTTTGGCAGAGTTTCGAATAAGCCCAATTTTTGGCGAAGCGATGGGTTACCAACTCTTGATTATAGTGACATTGACAGATAACTTAGTCGTTTTTGCTACTCCGGCTGAGAGTTTCTTCAGCATCAACTATTGCCTTGAGAACATGAAGGAAACGCAATGAACACACCGGTCCATGACATTGATCCACAAGAAACGCAAGAGTGGCAAGAGGCCTTGGAAGCCGTAATTGCCCACGAAGGCAGGGAGCGGGCTCAGTATTTAATGCGTCGACTGATTGATCAGGCGCAAATTGCGGGCGTCGATACTCCCTATTCTGCGTATACACCATACCAAAACACGATCCCTACAGAACTGGAAGCCAGACCAGAAGGCAATCCAGACGTGGAGGAGCGTCTGCAGGCATTTGTACGCTGGAATGCAATGGCAATGGTCCTCAAGGCGAACAAAGAGAGTTCAGAACTTGGGGGTCACATCGCCAGTTATGCCTCTTCTGCTTTGCTCTATGAAGTGGGCTTCAACCACTTCTGGCACGCGCGTCACGACAATCATGGCGGTGATCTTGTTTATTTTCAGGGGCACTCTGCACCCGGAGTTTATTCCAGAGCTTTTCTGGAGGGGCGACTCAGCGAAGACCATCTGCTGAATTTCCGACAAGAAGCTGGAGGCAATGGCGTTTCTTCCTATCCACACCCTTGGTTGATGCCTGAATTCTGGCAGTTCCCAACTGTTTCAATGGGGTTGGGACCGATTATGGCGATCTACCAGGCGCGTTTCCTCAAGTACCTTCACAATCGTGGTCTGGTGGATACCAGCAACCGAAAAGTCTGGGCCTTCCTTGGTGATGGAGAGACAGACGAGCCGGAGACACTGGGAGCCATTGGCTTAGCGACCCGTGAGAAGCTGGACAACCTGATTTTCGTGATCAACTGTAATCTTCAGCGACTTGATGGCCCAGTGCGTGGGAACGGCAAAATCATTCAGGAGTTGGAGGGAGCCTTCCGAGGAGAGGGTTGGAACGTGATCAAGGTACTGTGGGGTGGAAGCTGGGATCCTCTTCTTGCGAAGGACCCAAAGGGTTTACTGCGTAAACGGATGGAAGAGTGCGTAGACGGGGAGTACCAGAATTTTAAGAACAAAGGTGGTGCCTACACCCGTGATAATTTCTTTGGCAAATATCCAGAATTGCTGGAGATGGTCTCGAATATGACTGATGACGAGATCTGGAAATTGAAGCGGGGTGGCCACGACCTCTTCAAAGTGTACGCGGCCTATCATTCAGCCGTGAATCACCAGGGGCAGCCGACCGTGCTGCTGATGAAGACGGTCAAGGGCTTCGGGATGGGTGCTTCAGGAGAGGCAGCGAATCCAAGCCACCAGCAAAAGAAGATGTCTAGCGATGATCTTTACAAGTTCCGTGATCGATTTAGTCTTCCCATTTCTGATGAGCAGGTTGCCAAGCTGGAGCTGGTCCGCCCAGATGAGAGCACTGAGGAGATGCAGTATCTAAGAGAGCGTCGTGGAAAACTCGGTGGGTTTCTGCCAATGCGCTTGCAGCGCGGAGATGAACTCAAGGCTCCAGAATTGAGCACCTTTGATCGTTTGCTGAAGGACTCTGGTGATCGCGAGATGTCCACAACCCAGGCATTGGTCCAGGCAATGACCATGCTGACCCGTGACAAGGAACTTGGCCCACGCTTGGTGCCAATTGTTCCAGACGAGGCCCGGACCTTCGGGATGGAGGGGATGTTCCGCCAAATTGGGATCTATGCTCACGAAGGACAAAAGTACGAGCCGGTTGATCGTGATCAGTTGATGTACTACCGCGAAGATCAGAAAGGCCAATTGCTGCAGGAAGGAATCAACGAAGCGGGGGCGATGTCGTCTTGGATTGCAGCAGCAACTTCCTATAGTTCCTCGGGCTTGCAGATGATTCCGGTGTACATCTTCTACTCGATGTTTGGATTCCAACGAATTGGAGATCTTGCCTGGGCAGCGGGTGATATGCAGGCCCGTGGTTTCTTAATTGGAGCAACCTCTGGGAGAACGACTCTAAACGGCGAGGGTCTGCAGCACGAAGATGGACACAGCCAGATCCTGGCAGCCAACATTCCCAACTGTGTTTCCTACGATCCAACCTTTTCACATGAGGTGACGGTCATCTTCCAAAATGGCCTCTACCGCATGAACGAATTGCAAGAAAACGTCTTCTACTACATCACCACTCTGAACGAAAATTATCCACAACCAGGGATGCCTGAAGGACAGGAAGAGAACATCCTCAAGGGCATGTATCGATTCCAGGAAGGCAAGCCGGGCAAGCTGAGAGTGCAGCTTTTGGGTTGTGGTTCTATTTTCCGTGAAGTGATGGCTGGAGCAGACCTGTTGGCGGAAGATTGGGGTGTTCAGGCAGATCTCTGGAGTTGTCCAAGTTTCAATGAACTGCACCGTGATATTCTGGAGGTAGAACGCTGGAATCGGCTACATCCTGAAGAGACTCCAAGATTGAGTCATGTGGAGCAGTGTCTTGCTGAAACGACAGGTCCAGTCATTGCGGCAACCGACTATGTCAAGCGCTTTGCTGATCAGATACGGGCTGCTGTCCCACGAAGATACACCGCTCTCGGGACGGATGGTTACGGACGAAGTGATTTCCGGAAAGCTCTTCGCAGTCACTTTGAGGTGGATCGCTACCATGTTGCCGTTACTGCCCTGAAGTCACTGGCGGACGAAGGTGAAATTCCCACCAAGCAGGTTGCTGAGGCTATTCGTAAGTACGGTATTGATCCGGAAAAAACCAATCCACTTTATGCTTGAGAGAGTGAATACATGTCTACGATCAAGGAAATCAAGGTCCCAGATATCGGTGACTTCAGTGATGTGGAAATCATCGAAATCCTTGTCAAGCCAGGTGATTCGCTGAAGGCAGAGGATTCGGTGATGACGTTGGAGAGTGACAAGGCCACGATGGATGTGCCGTGCCCAGAAGATGGACAAGTGGCTGAGTTGCTGGTCAAGGTGGGAGACCGTGTTGCAGAAGGAACGTCGATTCTGAAACTACAGCCAGCAGGTGCCAGTCAGTCAGTTTCAACAGAAGTGGTTCAAGCTCCGACTCCATCTGCCAGTACCCCATCGACTGATCCAACACCAGCCTCAGTACCAGTAGCCACTGCTTCCGTGGAAGTGATTGTGCCGGATATTGGGGATTTCCAGGATGTGGAAATCATTGAGGTCTTTGTCAAACCAGGAGATTCCGTCAATGTGGAAGATCCATTGATCACCTTGGAGAGTGACAAGGCCACGATGGAGGTGCCATCTTCTGATGCAGGCACAATTGAAACGGTATTGGTCAAGGTGGGAGATCGTGTTTCTGCAGGAACTGCTGTTGTACGCTTGAGCACTTCAGGTGGTGTTGCCACAGCACCTTCTGTTCCGGCAGCTTCAACTCCGGAAGTAGCGAAGGCAGATTCAGCACCTACGACTGCACAAGCAGCCTCCACGAGTTCAGTTGCAGAACCAAGCAAGATTGATGAAGCAGCCTTTCGCAAGGCACATGCAAGTCCATCGGTTCGTAAGTTTGCGAGAGAATTGGGAGTGGATCTCTCCAAACTGAGTGGCTCTGGCAGGAAGAATCGCATCACCAAAGAAGACGTCCAAAATTACGTCAAACAGGCTGTCACAAAAGCTGAGGCTGGAGTTGCTACGACACCAGCTGCTTCTGGAAGTGGGATTCCTGCAATGCCAGAGGTTGACTTTAGTAAATTTGGTGAAATCGAAACCCAGGATCTCCCAAGGATCAAGAAAATTTCAGGGAAGAATCTCCATCGTGTCTGGCTGAATATTCCGGCCGTGACACATCACGATGAGGTAGATATCACCGATCTGGAGAATTTCCGTAAAGAGTTGAAAGATGAAGCTGCCAAGCAAGGTGTTCGCATCACGTTACTGGCTTTCATCATGAAGGCGCTGGCGGCAAATCTGAAGCAGTTTCCAACTTTTAATTCTTCACTCACTCCGGACGGAGAGCGCCTAATCCTCAAGAAGTACTTCCATATTGGTGTCGCGGTGGATACCCCAAATGGGTTGGTTGTGCCTGTGATTCGAGATGTTGATAAGAAGAGTGTCTATGACTTGGCGCGTGATTTGGGCGAGATGAGTATCAAGGCGCGTGATGGCAAGCTCAAAAGTCAGGACATGCAGGGAGGTTCCATGACGATTTCGAGCTTGGGTGGAATTGGGGGTACAGCCTTTACTCCGCTGGTTAATGCACCAGAGGTTGCGATCCTTGGCTTGACGCGTTCTCGCATGCAGCCGGTCTGGAATGGTAAAGAATTTATTCCTCGATTGATGCAACCTGTTGATGTGTCCTATGACCACCGAGTGATTGATGGAGCGGAGGCAGCTCGATTTGTAGCGTCCCTTGGTAAGTACCTGACCGACATTCGTCGAGTTTTGCTCTAAGAAGAGTTTGGTTCCTAATCTGATGCTGGAGAACTTCCCACAGAAGTTGTCCAGCAGCTTCTTTGAACATTGAACTGGCCCCACGCATAGCTCACAAATCAATCAAGCTATCCTTCCCTGCTGTTCTTCTCATTTGTAACTAATTCGAACCCTCAATAAGTCCTAAAATGAAGAATATTCGTGTTTTGGTGAACGGTGCTAAAGGCCGTATGGGCCAGGAAGTTGTCAAAGCAGTCACAGCAGCAGCAGATCTTGAACTAGTGGATCAGACAGACCTCGGGGATGATCTGATTGCCAGAATTAAGGCAAGCCAGGCACAAGCAGTGGTAGATTTTACAACGGCTGCCGTCGCCTTTGAAAATACTCGTAAGATTCTGGAAGCAGGAGTGCATCCTGTCGTTGGAACCAGCGGACTACTGGCGGAGCAGGTGGCAGAACTTCAGCAATTGGCTAAAGACAAGGACATTGGAGGGCTAATTGCGCCAAATTTTGCGATTGGGGCGGTACTATTAATGAAATATGCGCAGGATGCTGCCAAGTATCTACCCGATGTAGAGGTGATTGAACTCCACCATAATCGAAAGGCCGATGCCCCCTCAGGAACCGCAGTCAAGACCGCCCAGCTAATCGCTGAAGCTCGCCAGGAAATCCCAAAGGCTCTGGTAGAAGAGAAGGAGTTGTTTGAAGGTGCTCGGGGATCAGAAGTACATGGAGTCCGGGTTCATTCTCTGAGATTGCCAGGGCTGGTTGCCCACCAAGAAGTAATCTTTGGGGGAACTGGAGAAACACTGACCATTCGACATGATTCGATTCACCGGGAATCCTTCATGCCCGGCGTTTGCCTCGCTTGCCGAAAAGTAATTGGAACTCAGCAACTCTTCTATGGCCTCGAGCACCTGCTCTGATTGAATGCTGACTCTAAAATGATTGTTGAATTTCTGCCAACCCCGTCATTCAAATGACCATGACATCTCTTGCCAAGACATATAGCCCCCAGGAATTTGAAACCGATCTCTATCAACAGTGGGAGGAAGGTGGTTGGTTCCGGGCGGATGCTCAATCCGATAAGCCTGGCTTCACCATCTCCATGCCTCCTCCCAATGCCACGGGCCAATTGCATGTGGGACATGCGGTTATGTTGGCACTGGAAGATATTCTGATTCGCTGGCATCGGATGCGTGGTTACGAAGCACTCTGGGTACCTGGTACAGATCACGCTGCGATCGCCACTGAAAACGTGGTTTTACAGAAAATTCAGCGAGAAGAAGGAATTACAGACCCAAGAAAAGAGTTAGGCAGAGAAGAAGTCTTGCGACGGATCGCTGACTATGTAGTGGATTCAAGGGATACGATCAAGAACCAGGTACGAGCAATGGGTTCCAGTTGTGATTGGTCAAGGGACCGCTACACGATGGATCCTCAACTGAACCGATGTGTCAATGAGACCTTCTCGCAGATGTATGCAGATGGACTGATCTATCGTGGGCACCGCATCGTTAACTGGGATCCGAAGCTACAAACGAATGTCTCAGACGATGAGGTAGACCGTAAGGAAGTGGCATCTCCCTTCTATACCTTTCAGTATGGGCCTTTCCAAATTGGAACAGTTCGTCCAGAGACAAAATTTGGCGACAAGTATGTCGTGATGCATCCGGATGATGAGCGTTACTCAGAGTTCAATCACGGCGACACCTTTGAGTGTGAATGGATCAACGGGCCTGTCGAGGCTACGATCATCAAGGACTCTGTCGTGGATCCATCCTTTGGCACAGGAGTGATGACGATCACTCCGTGGCACGACCACACCGACTTTGAGATCGCAGAGCGACACCAACTGGACAAGGAACAGATTATCGACTTTCAGGGGCGCTTGCTGGCAAATGCGGGAGAATTCGCAGGGATGCCCATCGAGGAAGCAAGACCGAAAATTGTTGAGAAGCTGGCAGCCAAGGGTTTGCTCGTCGATACAGATGCAGACTATGTCAACAGCAAAGCCTTCAACAGTCGTGGTGGTGGAGCGATAGAACCCCAGATTCGTGAGCAGTGGTTCATTGATGTCAATAAGCCAGTAGTCCCCTGGAAAGGTGAAAAGCGGAGCCTACGAGAAATTCTTATTGCGGTTGTTCGTGAAGGGGACATTCAAATTGTTCCGGACCGCTTCAACAATACGTATTTTCACTGGGTTGAAAACCTTCGAGATTGGTGCATTTCTCGGCAAATCTGGTGGGGCCACAGGATCCCTGTGTGGTATCGAGGAGAAGGAGATTCTTCAGAAATTGTTATTTTTCCAAATTCTGTAAAATATACCTCCGGAGTTGTAGTTCCGATTCCAGTTGCAGATACAAAATTTAGTTCATTGTATTTGGTCATCAAAGTGCTACTTGGGTCAAATTTGAAACCTAAGGGTATAAATGGAAGTTGGTAGACTTTGCCACACTTAGTTTGAAAAAGTAGCACCAATTATATTGTTTTATTTTCCTCAATGAGTTTAAAGCTAATCAGAAATTCCATCTAACAACTACGACGTATTTTTTTTGTACGAAACTGCTTCTGTAACAGAATTTTGACAGAACGAAAGCGATCATCCCATATTCAAAAATCCAAGATCAATCACGGATTAGAAGATTTCCAAAAAACTGAAAGAAAGCATTATTTGAAAGTAATATTACGCACGTTCAAAATTTTAGGATTTTTGTATCAGCCTTTCCAGACATTAAACATGGTGTTGCGATGGGCTCAAATGGGGCTTCATGTCTATATTTCTAGTAGACATCCTTTGCCGTTCACAGTTGGCTTGATTCTGCCTCTCAAGTTTCATTCGAGAACGAATGATGACTTCGATTGATTAAAGGTCATGATCGTGAGTTGATCAGGCACTTTGTTCT
>CAJXNF010000054.1 GCA_913056375.1 uncultured Pseudomonadota bacterium
CGGAGCCTTCCTGACGAGGTTGGTTTTGGAATGGCCCCATCACGTTGACAAGCTTCTGTTCCACCTTGATGTGGACCACGGACTTCTGAACTGATTGTACTAACTCCGCTCTTGCCTTAGAAGCCTGAATCAACGGATCCATGAAAGGCTTGCTCTCAGACCAGGCTGGGACCGTGGTCATGAGTAAAATCAGCAAACCTCCCAACAAGGCTAACAACTTGAGTTGGTAACTCTGGAAACCTAGTTTCCTGTGGACCAAAGAATTGTTCTGCATGATTCCTCAAAAATTGGATAAAAGTTGTTGAAAAAAATTGTTGAGTACGAGCAACTACCAATCTCACTTAGACAGCATTAGTCGGCAGAGTTTAGGTGGCATCATGCTCAGCGTCACTTTCGGATTCGCCGTGTTGCCATCGAGAATGGTGTTCATCGTCTCCTTCCCCATGACGCATGCCGTGGTCTCTCATCCCACGCTGCCACATCCCCATTTGCCTAGGTTGTTGCTCCTTCCACTGCTTCCATTGGACGGGTGTTAGTACCTGGTGAACAGCGGCCAGTTCTGTTGTGTGCAGATTAGCCATCTTCAGGTGCAGGTCTGCCATCTGCTGATTGTGCTTCTGCAAGGCTTCCTGATCGAAGGTTTCCTGTTGCATCAAATGGCGCTGATCCAGTTGCAGTAACTCACGCTGGGAGCGCAGGGTGATCATTTCCCGCTGGCTTTGCTGAGCAGTGTCTTCCAAGCGATTGATTTGCTCTTCACTGAGGTTCAGGTCCTCTTGCATGTGTAGGAGACCGAGCGATAGTGAACCCGGCCCACGTTGGAATTGATGGACTCCCCAAGATCCTCCACCACCCTGATGCCGGCGCTTACCCTGATGCCTGCTATCTCTATAGTGCCCCCAATGTTTGCCACCCTCGCCCCGGTGATCAACAAGTTGCGCTTGCCAGCCCGAGGTCGTATTGACCGAATCGGTGGTCTGTGCCAGCGCAATCGGGGTAGCTAGGCTTGTGGCGAGTAGGGTGCCGACGATGGCTTTTTGCCAGAGTTGCTTTTTCATTGTCTCTCCTTCATTTGGATTGGATCATGACTAAACTCGGGTGCTTGTCCCGATACATTGATCATGATTCTAGTTAGAAAATATGAAGAAATTTTGGAGGGATTGTGGAGATTTTGTGAAGAACGAAAATGCTGAAGGAGTGGTTGGATCTTACTTGTCGTTTCTAGGGTTGTGGCTATAGTAGCCAACGGTTTGATGGATGTAATTTCGAGAGGGGATCTGTGGAGAAAGTGTTTTTTGGGCTGGGTAGTAATTTGGGAGATCGAGCTCGCTATCTGCAGCAGGCACGTGAAGCTTTGGCCGATCTGCCGTTACAGGAATTTCAGGCGTCTTCGATTTATGAGAGCCTACCACTAGCTAACATGGATCAACCGCTCTACCTAAATCAGGTAGTCTGTGGTCAGACCACACTAGGCCCAGAGACTTTGCTGGAGACTTGTCTGCAAATTGAGAAAAGATTGGGACGGATTCGCTGGGAACACTGGGGTCCCAGAATTATTGATATTGATTTGTTGTCATATGGCAATCTCTGCTTACGATCACAGCGTTTGACAATTCCCCATCCAGAACTATCGAATCGCAGCTTTGTGCTGCTTCCCTTGTCTGAATTGGAACCGAGTTGGATACATCCAGAAAGTGAAGAAACCTTGGATACGATCTGGCAGCAGTGGCAAGCTCAACACCCTGATGAAAGCCTGCCGATAATTTGGAACCCAAAGAAAAGTCTGGCGAAGTAAAGTTGATTCAACTCTGCAGCGCATGGGCTGTATCAACAAAATGCTGTACTTTGGTGAAGGGTGTATCTGCTAGCAGTCCGTGGCTCAAGTTCAGAATGTGAGAGCGGCCACCGGTGGCTGCCAGACAGGCTTGGGTGGCTTGAGTAATCTCTGTCAAGTTCCCATCTCTGAGAAGTTGATTGCTCACATTACCTTGCCAGATCAGATCAGGGTACAGTTCTTGTGCTTTTCTCAGATCGATACACGAGCCCACACTAAGTCCTTTGGCACCGCTCTGTGCCATCCAGTCAAGATATGGGCATTCTTTGGCAAACAGTAAGGAGTTTGCACCTTTAGTGAGTCCTGCAAATACTTGTTGTTGAGTCGGTAGCGCCCAGCGTTCATAAAGTCCTGGGCTCAGTTCGTCGGCAAAGGATTCAAATAATTGCACTGCCTGAGCCCCTTGGGCTAGTTGATAGTTCAGGTAGTCGATGGTCATCTGAGTTAGTTTTTCGAGCAATAGCTCTACAAGTTTGGGATGATCTTCAAAGATTTCCAGAACCTTTTTCTGCTGACGATGAGGGGAGCCTCCGGCTAACAAAAAGAAAGCTAGTGTGACAGGAGCTCCAGCAAATCCAAGTACAGGCAACTCACCCCGCAGTTCTTCGTGAATTCCTTGTAAGATGGCTCCAACATGACTCAGGTCAGTTGCTGGATCGGGCAGTCGTAGTTGGTGAACTTGTGCCAGAGTTTGTATTGGCTCACTGATCGGTCCTGGACGAAAAATGAATGGCGCACCCATCGGAGCCAGTGGTGTCAGGATATCCTGAAACATGATGATCGCATCAACCCCAAGTCGCTTGGGTAGCAGAGAAACTCGAATTGATTGTGCTACATCCCCAAACAGTTCCTCCAGGGGACGCCCGTCTGCTTCCCGAAGGGCGATATATTCGGGATCTGTTCTGCCGGCCTGCCGCATCATCCAAACAGGTACTCTGGACACCGGCTCACCACGGAAGACACGGAGCAAGAGGTCATTTTTTTGGGTGTTGTCGATTTGAGCCATTAATCTATTGGGAATATGCATGAAGAAGAAAAGTGCGCCATTGATCCAGAACGCACCTTGCGAACGTTGTCACGGTACCCATGTCCTGATTGAAACGGTCCCCGGGCAGCGCTACGCAAGAGGGCGACTCTGCGAGTGCTTCCCTACACCTTGCCACGCTTGTAGTGGAACAGGCTTTATTTTGCGACGAGACCGTTTCCATCGCGAAATGGCAGCGAGTTGCCCAGAGTGTGTTGGTCGCCTGCAGCGGGTGGAATTGTACAACGAGGCCCGAGTGCCGAGGCGTTATCTACATAGCCGTCTGCAAGTAACGGATCAAGACAAGCACAATGCTCAGATTTTCTCTCTGCTTGACGCAATTCATCGCAACTTGCCGGACTATCTACGTACACACCAAGAACAGGGTTCAACAACGGATGACCTGAAAGGCATGGTGCTGATGGGGCCACCCGGTACAGGCAAGACACATTTGCTCAGTGGCTTTGTGTATCAGTGTACGATTACCCATGGGATTTCCTGCGTGTTCCAAGGCTTTACTGAATTACTGTCTGAACTCAGACAAGGCTATTCCGATGGCAAGTCGGACATGGAAATTATAGAACCTCACCTGCTTGCAGATGTGTTGATCATCGATGATATGGGCAAAGGACGCAACACTCCATGGGAATTGGGTATTCTGGATACCTTGATCACGGAGCGCTACAACCGAGATCGAATTGTGATGGTGACGACTAACTACACGGAAGCAGAGGAAAATACATTACGTGAGAGAGTTCTGAGCAAGGACCGAAGCGAGGAAGAACAGTTTCTCAGTGATACTATCCGCAAGCGAGTTGGAGAGAGAATCTACTCACGTTTACGCGAAATGTGTTACTTCGAGGAATTGAATGGTCCTGATCGTAGGCAAGTCGATTGAACCTAGTCTCAAACAGAATCTACTCCGCACGTTCTACAAAGACTGAATCAGACTAGTCCTGTTGAGGGTGCCAGCCCAAACATCAGATTCATATTCTGCAACGCTTGCCCTGCAGCTCCCTTCACCAGATTGTCGATTGCACTAACGATCACCCAATCCTGGCCTTGTTCGTGCCGGAACAAGTTCATCACACAATGATTACTGTGTGCAACGGCTTTTAGATCAGGCATCACACCTGGCTCCAGCAAGTGCACAAAGGCCTTGTCGGCACAGAAATCCTGATAGCATTTTCGCAGTTCTGCCTCTTCAATTGGCTCACTAAAGCGAAGATAGATTGTACTTAAGATCCCTCGGTTCACAGGCAGTAGATGAGGCGTGAAGATAATATCCCCAAGTTGTTCTTCAGGATAGCCCTGCTGGGTCAGATACAACTGAATTTCAGGTCGATGTTGGTGCTGGAAGATCTTGTAGGGTTTCAGATTCTCATTGACATCAACATAATTCGTCGTTGAATTTTCTACTCTTCCACCAGCCCCGCTGACTCCGGACTTGGCATCAATCACCGGAGGAACTTTCAGTTTTTTCAGGTGATCTCCCAGTGGCCATAGAGCAAGCAAGGCCCCAGTGGGATAACATCCTGGATTAGCAACCAGCCTGGCAGTGGCGATCTGTTCAGCAAAGACCTCAGCGAGTCCAAAAACAGCTTTTTCTAACCAACTTTCTTCAGGAGCTAGCTTGTAATGCTTGGCTGTCAGTTCTGGTGTTTGGAGCCGAAACATTCCTGAAAGATCAATTACTCTTACTCCGTCAGCATGAAGACGAGGGACCCACTCCAAGCTGGCTTCGTTAGGAACTGCGAGGAAAGCGACATCACACTCGGCTATATCAATCTCGTGACCCGTGAAGGTTAGTGAGGAATCTTGGTAGGCAGGTAATAACCGACCAACAGGCATACCGTCATAGCGTTCTGATGTGACATGACGCACGTTAGCATTCGGATGTCTCCTGAGCCAGGTCAGTAGCTCCAGACCAGAAAGGCCTCCAGCCCCAAGGATGGCGATCTGCAAATGTTCGGACATGCCGTAGATCCTCAAGAAAATCTTTCAATCATAGTTGACGTTTCACAATTCGGTTGGTTCACCTGAATCGTTGTTGATAGTACTCCTCGTGAAAGCCTACCAGAAATTCATCATCAATACGCCAGGTAGGAGCCCGCAGATTCCCACTAGGACCCATCACGCTGGCAAGAATCTCCTCAGGATTGTCCGTCGCTGGATTCCATTCCAACAGCTTTTTCCCTTTGGCTACAGTCACTTTTGTAGCTCCTTGAATTAGTTCCCAAGCCGCTTCTGCTGGGATTTTTTCTTTACTGGCGTTGATACGTTCCTCTACAGAAACACTATTTGCGTCAAGAAACTCTTGCGCTCGTTTACACGTGGTTCAACCGTTACGGAAGTAACCCCATTGAATTGAGATAGACATAATCATTCTCAAAGAAAAGTTAGGCCACCTGCTCCTTCAGGGAAGGCTTGGATGGCGAGGATAGTCTTGTCCTAGCAATGTAGAACTGAACAAAAAATCAGCTGTTGCCGTGCTACAAGCCATGGGAATATCCCAAACAACAGCGAGCCGAAGCAGGGCCTTGACATCGGGATCATGTGGCTGAGAAGTCAAGGGATCCCAGAAGAAAACAAGTAGATCTAGTTTTTCTGTGGCAATGAGTGCCCCGATTTGCTGATCACCACCAAGGGGTCCGCTGAGCAATCGTGTGATAGGCAGATTCAACTGTTGCTGAAGCAGAGAGCCCGTTGTGCCGGTTGCATAAAGCTCATGCTGGCGCAGTTGCTCCAGATGCCGTTTTGCCCAGGCCAGTAGGAGAGGTTTCTTGTGATCGTGAGCAACAAGCGCGATTCGCTTTTGTGTGGGCAGAGAAGAGGCCATTCAAAAGAACTGGAAGCGGAGACCTTAGGGTTGCCAGAGATAAAGAAATCCAGAACTGGGCATCAGTGAGTCTGGTACACGAACAAGGTTGATTTCTGCGGCACTGCTTCCTAACAAAGATGGTTGGAAGGAACTCGGTCGCTGATAGGCCACTACGGTTGCACTCGAAGCGCCTGTACGCATTTGAGCAGCCAACAAAGCGTCCTCCAAGTATCCCACATGATCTACGAGTTTCAATCGCCGAGCATCTTCTGCTGGAAAAATACTGCCATCTGCTAACTTGCGCGCATCTTCTTGAGGAAGTTGTCGATTTTCAGCAACCAGTCCCACAAAACGGTCATAGTGGGCGTTCAGAATACGAAGTAAGATTTCACGACTCTCTTTGCCAATAGGCTTCAAAGGTATTGCCAGTTCCTGCTTCGTAGATCCACTCGCGAGCACTTCCCCCTGGATACCAATTTTTTCAAGTAGCCCTTCAGCATTGAAGCGCACCATGACCACGCCAATACTCCCTACAACCGATGTTGGATTGGCCCAGATTTCATCACCAGCCAAGGCCGCATAGTAACCTCCCGATGCCCCAATGGCTCCAATGCTGACGACAATCGGCTTGCCGCTGCGTTGCCTGAATTGTTTCAACTCATGAAACAGTACATCAGCAGTAGTTACCTCTCCTCCAGGTGAGTTGATGTGGAGCAGCACAGCTCGAACTGCAGGATCTCTAGCTGCCATCACCAACTGTTCTCGCACTTCATCCACGTCAATACTGCTTCTGCGGCTGCCCACATTGGAAATCCAATCAGACGCCATCATCCCACTGAGTTCAATCAGCGCGATCTTGGTCGCTCCACTTCCACCTAGGACACGCTCTTCCAGAGGTTGATCACGACTGATGGGTAGCTCCAGATTGACGTAGCAACCACTGAGAGAAATCAGGAAAGTGATGGCGATTAGTAGTTGTCTCATTGGGAATCTTGTTCAAGAAGATGGGTGTCGATCTGATAGAGGATTCCCTCAGGAGTCAGCTGACTAGTGTCAATGATTAGATCAAAATTGGCTGGGTCAGCGATGTCTACGCCATAGAGACGTTGAAAATTTTGGCGCATTGTGAGGTATCGCTGTCGATTCGTAAGAATGGATTCTTCAATATTTTTTGCACTCTCCGTGGCCCGATGAGCAGAAAAAATACGTTCTGCAGCCACTTCTTCGCTGACGGTAAGCAAAATTTTGCAAGCGTCCGGTACACAATGAAATCCCAGGTGAGCGTCCAAGACGAAATTATCGTTTTCTTCACCAAATTTCCGTTGAGCTTCGTCAATTTTACGATCCACTTCTGGATGGGTTGTGACAAATTCAGTCAAAAATTGAGTGATGTCCTGAAAGCCTTGTTCCAATGCCATTTGGCGCATGAAATCACCTGTGGAGCGGATTTCCAGACCATATTTGTCAGCCAACAATCGTCGTACTGTCGATTTGCCAGAACCAGGAGGGCCAGCTAGCGTCAGTTTCATGAAAAATCCTCACGAGCCGAGTGAGTAGCAGATCATTCGATGTTCTGCATTTGTTCACGGATTTTTTCCAGTTCAGCCTTGATCTCAACTACGGTGTGGCTGACACTGGTGTCGTTACACTTAGAAGCCATCGTATTGGCTTCCCGATTCAATTCTTGAAGCAGGAAGTCACCACGTTTGCCAATCTCTCTCTCCTGCTGCAGGGTCTCCTGCAGGTGCTGCAGGTGTGTGTCGAAGCGGACGATCTCTTCACTGATATCGAGACGTTCAGCCATCAAGGCTACTTCCTGATGTAGCCGCTCAGCGTCAAGCTTGGCCTGCAGGTCACTCAGATGATCCAGCAGTCTTTGTTGGAATTGCTGTGGCAAGTGCCTGGAGTTTTCTTCGATCTGTTGTGCGAGTTGAGCGCAGCGCTGAAGGCGTGACTGGATGTCTTCCAGCATGGCCTGGCCTTCCCGCTCTTTCATCGATTTGAGGGCTTGCAAAGCAAGCTCAAGGCTTTCCCAGATTAGCTTTTCTCCCAATTCAGGAGGAATTTCCAGATCAACCGATTCACCAAGTAAGTCTCGCTGACTGAGCAGGTCTTTCATTGAAACCTGAACCTCACGCCCAGTCAATTCCTCAAATTGGGAAAGTAGGCTGGCGTAATGCCGTACGGCCGGTTCCTGCCAGTGTGGGAAACCTTGGGCACTCTGAGTCATGGATTCCAGACGTATGCTGCCATCGACCTTGCCTCGTTGGCATACCTTTTTCACTTTCTCCTTGACAGATGCCTCCAATGTCAGCAATCCATTGGGGAGGCGTAGTCGAACATCCAAGAACCGCTGATTGACAGATCGGATTTCAACTTGGCAGAGCCAGCCGTCCTGTTCGCATTGTGCGGTGCCATAACCTGTCATCGAAACGGCCATCTACTGCTCCTGGATTTGTGAAAATTGTGACAAGAAAAACAAAACAAGCGATATGGGCAGTTGGTGACCTTTACTTTCTTTCAGGAATCTAGCAAGCTCTTAGTAACAGCCATGTTTGCCAATTTCTCATCCTGACAAAAGCCATGTTCCAGCTTCTACGTAAGTGGCAACGTCGTTCTCAGGAACTGCCAGAAGACATTATTGATTACAAGCACCAGTGCGAGCAGTTGGTCAATAAGTACGAGACGCTACTGGATCAGATTTCTCAGTATATGCAAACTGAGGAACGCATCCTTGGCAAAGAACAAGCGGAGGTAGTAACCCCCCCGCCCCAAGACACGGGCATCTTTGAACTGTTGACAATCAAAGGCGAGCTGCTGCGCATTACGGAAGAGTGCGATAAATTGATGAACAAAGGATTCCGTGAACCGACCATTGCGCCACTGCAAAAAGAAGCGATGGAGCTGCTGATTAGCCAACTTCAAAATTTGCGGCAGTATTCCGATCAGATCGAAGAAGCACTTCTAGACTTCGAGGAAAAACTGATGGAGATGGAAGAACTGGCTTCCACCCGTGGTCTTCGTAACTGAATTGGTACTACTCTCTTTCACCAGCGCCAGCCACCATCTTGATAGACCGTGGTGGTGATGATCTCTTCGTCTGGAACATCCTGATTGAAGGCCTGACGATCTCTCCGTTCCTGCGCAAGCTGACTGCCCTGTTCAATCACATCAGCAATCACTTCTTCTCCCATCACCTCATTCCCGTCTTCATCTTCATAGCCTAACTCATCAATGCGAATCTGCTCTCTGGTGATGGACTCTAATTCATCGAAGAGCGTTCCCATTGCCAGGTCAAAGTACCAATCGGGGCTGGCAAAGAAACTCTCATCGCTGAGCATCGCCAAGAAGACAACACGATATGGATCAATCCCCTTGTGTTCCGCTACTGCTACGCGTAAGTCAGCCCAGCGCTCGTCCTCAAGCAGATCTGTCTCTGGATCAGCAAAAGTTCCTGCTCCTAAATCGACAAAGGCATAGATTTCAAAGTGAGCCTGGTAAGATACTTGTTGCTGAACCAATCGGTCATAGCTTTGCTGACCTTTTTCACTGAGTTGGTAGTACTGCTCCACATCAAGCTGAACAAGGTCCTGCTGTTCCAATTCTTTGAGATTGGATTCGATCGTTTTGTGATTCTGATCCAGAAAGGAAAAATGAATCTTATCTTGCGAACTGGCAATGTGGTGGAGCAGTAACAAGATACTGAATTCTTGACGTTGTGAGTCTGTCAGGGACTTCCGTTCGGTGCTCATAGGGGTGTTTCAGAACGTGGTGGATGTTCCTAGATGATCGCTGAGTAATCTTGCGAAGCAGTCATAGAATTCTTCTTGCTCAGCTTCTGCGAACCAACGGTCATTGTCTGCTTGGTATTTAAAGTGCCAGCCTCGGGCGTTGCCCGCCAACCAAATTTCATGAATAGCCCGCTGGGTATTGAGCACAATGATTCCAGGACGCTCCTCGAAGGCAATTTGTAGCTTGTCTGGGGTGCGGTCGTAGTCCAGCAGATCCTCATGTCGATCCAGCAGTTGTTCGACCTGCCGAAAGACGTGTTCTGCGCGTTGTGAATACTCCTTGTTGTCCATTATTTTCTCCCCAGTTGAGCAAATGAAACAGGTTAGAGCAGCGTCTTTGAGAGTCAATACAAAACCCCGTGGCTTTGTGGTTGCGTCTTGGTAGCAAACCTTGCAGACTGAATTGCTTATTCTGACAACATTTTTGAGTGGAGGCTTCTATGCGGTCTGTCCGGAACCTGATGATGTGGTTCGTGTGCTTGCTGCTGCTGGTGGGTCCAGTTTTGGGCAGTGCTCTGGATTCGATGGATGAACGTTTTGAACAGCGAAGTTATCGGCGTTTTGTGTTGCCCAATGGGTTGAAAATTCTGTTGGTTTCAGATCCAGCAGTGCGCAAAGCTGCAGCGTCTTTGACTGTGGGTGTTGGTGCGATGAGTGATCCGGAAATGCATCAAGGATTGGCGCACTACCTTGAACACATGCTCTTCTTAGGCACGGAAAAGTATCCGGAGGCTGGAGAATATCAGCAGTTTGTCTCCAATCGAGGTGGCTACACGAACGCTTACACGGCTGGAGATCATACAAACTACCACTTCGAGATTGACCCAGAACACCTGGATGGGGCGCTGGATCGCTTTGCCCAGTTTTTCACAGCACCTTTGTTCAATACACAGTATCTGGAACGAGAGCGGCGCATTGTTGATTCTGAACACTCCAAGAATATTCCCAACGATTTTCGCAGACTCTTCGAAGTCCGTAAGCAGACCTATGTTCCTGGACATCCCCTGCAGAAATTCAGTACGGGTAATCTACAAACTCTCGGATTCACCACGCGCGATGACGTGATTGACTTCTACACGCGCTACTATTCCAGCAATCGAATGACTCTCGCCGTCTCAGGTACACAGTCACTCGATGAGTTACAGGAAATGGTTGTGCCTCGTTTCTACGAGATTGTTGACCGGAATCTTGATGAGATTACCTTCCCTACAGAATATCTTGCTCCAAACTCTAGATTTCGGCTGCTGCAAGTGAAGCCACTCAGCGAGATTCGTTCTCTGACGCTCAGCTTCCCATTGCCCTCTACCCAGCAGTATTATTCGAGTCAACCACTGAATCTCTTGGGATTTCTAGTTGGGCACGAAGGAAAAGGCAGTCTGCTTTCCCTGTTGAAGTCTAAGAACTTGGCAACAGGACTCTCAGCCGGTGCAGGGTCATCGACAAATTCTTATTCCTCCTTTGAGGTGACGGTCCAGTTAACCCCACGAGGAGTTGATCGGTATCGGGACGTGATCACTCACCTGTTTCAATACCTGCGGATGCTGCGTGAGGAAGGCCTGCCACGCTACGTTTTCAATGAAGTACAGCGGATGAACGAAATTAACTATCGATTCTCCGAACGTGTGGAAGGTACTAGACTCGTCAACACTCTCTCCGCATTGTTGCGCTTTGTTCCTCTGAGGGAAGTGGAACGCTCACCATTCTTGCTGACGGAATTCCGCAAAGACTTGTTCGATAGCATGCTCTATCGCCTGACCCCAAATAACATGTTAGCGATTCTTGTGGATCAGGGGGTGAAGGTTGACAGTACGGAGAGCTACTACGGTACAGAGTACTCCTATCGTCAGGATCGTGCCAACTGGGTACAGACGTGGAAGACTGCCAGACGACATCCCAACCTTTCGCTTCCGGT
>CAJXNF010000055.1 GCA_913056375.1 uncultured Pseudomonadota bacterium
TTCACTCATTAGTTCTTAACCTCCACACGTTGCTGCAAGCGAATGTAGTCTTCTAGGATGGCCATGCTCTCCAAAAGATAGGCATCACTCCGAATGGTTGTGTCTTCATTTGAAGAGGTCTCTTCCTCGGATTCTTCTTGTGTGGTATTCTCCATCGTCTTGCGGGCACTAGCCATCTCTTCATCCCGCTCCTCTTTTCGCTTTGCTGCGTCTTCTTGCATTTTCAGAATGCTGGTGTACTCCAGAGGTTTCACATTGGTCAAAAACTCCTGCACATTCTCTTCAATTTCTTTGAAATCTGTATCCTTGGAAAGTCGATCATGTGAGTACTGCTGTAACTCATTAATGTAGCGTCGAATGTTACCGACTGGTGTGTAAGAGATTGGAGAGATCGCTTTCCAAGGAAGAGCATTTTCTAAGGTGGATTCCCCAAGATCACGGGCATTATTAATCGAAGGCAAGATCATGTCTGTTTCCACGCCACGATTTTGGGTAGACCACCCAGAGACTCTGTAAAATTGGGCGATGGTCACTTTTAAAGCCCCATAGCCTTCAGGAAGTTGAACAATATTTTGTACGGTACCTTTGCCAAAAGTTGTTCGGTCACCCACTAAAATAGCTCGTTGATAGTCATGCATTGCTCCCGCTAGGATTTCTGAGGCAGATGCACTAAAGCGATTTAACATAACCAATAATGGACCTTCATAAATTGCTTCTTCTCGACTGCGATGGACTGTAATCCTTGCTCCGCTGGCTTGGCGGACAATGACGATTGGCTTACGTCCGACAAACAATCCAGCCATCGTGATAGCTTCATCAAGGCCACCACCGCCATTGTTTCTAAGATCTAAAATCACTCCATCCACACCATCCCGCTTAAATTGCTCCAAATGAGCTCGAACATCGCGGGATGAACTCTTGTAGTTGTTTGGATTCTGTCGTCTGTCATTGAAATCAACATAGAACGAAGGAAGTTCAATAACACCTATTCTGTAGGCTGAGGGACTTTCCTCCGTTGATGCGGTCGGTTCAAAAATTTCTGCTTTGGCTTCACCGTCCTTCAGAATAATTTTATCGCGAACAATCGCAAAATTGAGGGTATCAAATCCGTTTTCATTCTTGCGCATAACTTGAAGACGAACCGTGGTCCCACGCTGTCCACGGATCAGCTCAACGACGTCATTCAAGCGCATATCAATGACGCTTTCGAATGGCTCTGTCCCTTGGGCGACAGCAATGATCCGATCATCGACAGCCAATTTTCCATGCCGCGCAGCTGCGCCACCAGGAATTATCGAATTCACAACGGTGTAGCCGTCTTCCCAGCGCAACACCGCACCGATACCATCCAAAGAAAGTTTGATCGAAATATCAAAATTCCGCAGATCCTCCGCAGCCATGTAGGTCGAATGAGGATCATACGCTCGTGTGAGAGCATTTAGATAAAGCGCAACCACATCATCGTCAGTGTACTGAGAATAATCCTTCCATATGGATCGAATACGCTTTAGTAAGCGGTCCTTGGCCTCTTGATCCGTATTGCCTGCCAACTTGAGCGTCAGTAGGTCAAACTTTGTTTTCAGCCTCCAAGTCTCTTTCGCTTCATCTTCATTCTTAGGATAGGGCTCATCTTTCCGATCAATTCTCCATTGACCATCTTTGTCGAAGTCAAACTCGTCTTCCAGAAAAGATTCCAGCATCGCTTGACGTTGACTGAGCCTGGTTAGGAAACGTGTGAAGACGTCCATTGCCCAAGTGACATCACCACGCCGAAGCATGTCATCCAAACTGGTCTCTTTAGCTCGAAACTCTTTCACATCAGATTCCAGGAAGTAGTAATGTCCAGAATCCAAGGAATCTAGGTAGAGCTGAAAAATCCTTTTGGACAATTCATCATTTAAAGGCTCCTGTGCATAGTGCAACGATGTAAATCGCTCCACAATCCCTCGAACAACCGCCTGATTGAGCTTGTCTTCCTCAGCCACTCCAGTATTTCCTCCCAGAAATACAAAAAGCAGCAGGATGGCTATAAGTTTTTTCATGTTGATTTGAAATTTAAGCTTTGGTTACTTGAAGAGGATCAACCTTATTCCATGATTGCCCCAAAAGTTCAAACGAATTGCCAGAGTTGCTATGACCACTCGTGCACCTAAACATATCATGAGACCAAGCCTTCTTTGAAGAAAACATCATGAAATTACCTACATCGAGATTTAGAATTGGAATTGATCTTGGTACCAGCAACAGCGCTCTTTGCTATTTAGACCAGGAAGATCTTACGAATCAACTGCATTGTTTTGAAATTCCACAGTGGATTGGCAATGGCGAG
The DNA here is from genome assembly GCA_913056375.1 of uncultured Pseudomonadota bacterium. Taxonomy (GTDB): domain Bacteria; phylum SAR324; class SAR324; order SAR324; family NAC60-12; genus JCVI-SCAAA005. Next base: position 2,330 of record CAJXNF010000055.1, read on the forward strand.
TGGTATGATCAGAAGACCCTACCTTCTCATGCATTTTTATTGACCAAAGAAGAAAAGCTTTCTGGTCGCTTTCAATTGCCTTGGTCTGAGGACTCTGAACCTGATTTAGCTACTGGAGAATGGGCTCGGCAACAGCAGGCGCTCCGACCTGGACGAAATATTCATTCTGCGAAATCTTGGCTATGTTACCACAATTTAAATCCAGAAGCAGAGATTCTCCCTCAGAGTGACCAGTCGGATCTCAGACGCTATTCTCCTCTGGCTGCGAGTTCAATATTTCTTCAGCATCTCAGAGATTCTTGGAATCACAAAATTGCTAAAGACAGAACCGACCTGCGGCTGGAGGACCAAGAAATTGTGCTTACGGTGCCTGCCTCTTTTGATGAAATAGCCCGAGAATTCACCCTGCGTTCTGTCAAAATGGCAGGACTAAAGAACGTCACTCTGCTAGAAGAACCTCAGGCGGCCTTTTACTCATGGATTGCTACGAATTCGAAGGAACCTGATCCCCCAAAAACATTATCAGATTATTTCACAAACACCGAAAATATTGTTTTAGTTGTTGATATCGGCGGTGGAACAAGCGATTTCAGTCTCGTCAAAGTAAAAATGCCAGATGATCCCGAAGGGAATCCTGAAATGGAACGCTTGGCTGTCAGTGATCACATCTTACTGGGCGGGGATAATTTGGATTTAGCCCTAGCAGCGCATGTTGAGCAACAACTGACTGGACAACAGAGAAAGCTATCTCCACGACTTTGGGAGGCACTCACCGCTCAATGCAGACGAGCAAAAGAAATACTTTGGACTACTGAACAGGATCAGTTTCCAATAACGATTGCCGAACAAGGGAGCAGACTGATTGGAAAAACCAAAAACTATATTCTTTCCCAAAAAGAATTCGAACAAATCATCTTGGACGGCTTTTTCCCTGAACTCGATTGGGATGCTGATTTACCCACCAAGAAGATTCAGGGATTGCGAACTATCGGATTACCGTACGCAAGTGACTCCGCAATTACTAGACATCTTCTGCGATTTTTAAGAAATCACTGTTCTCAAATTGAACCAGAACGCTTTCCTACTCACGTCCTTTTCAACGGTGGGACACTCGAACCTTCTTTACTTCAGGAGAAAATTCGGCGTCTACTGGAAAAATGGGGATCTCAACTAGGAGAAACTGAGAAAAGTGTTCAGGTGCTTCCTCAAGAGCAAATGCAGTTGGCTGTTGCCAAAGGGGCAACTTATTACCATCTTGTTCGTGAGGGGAAAGGTCTGCAAATCAAAGGAGGGAGCGCTCGAAGCTACTATGTCTCACTGCTGGTTGATGGAATGGAGCCGGGTTCACAAAACCTAGCTTGGTTGTGCATCTTGCCCCAACAAGCCTCTGTCGAGGAATATCAGGAAGTACAGGGACACACCCTTGAAATCGCTATAAATCAACCTGTTCAATTTGAGATGAGGGCCTCCAGTATCCGAACGCAGGACCACTTGGGTGATATAATCCAAATTGAACAAGAAGAATTGGAACGTGATTTTACTGAACTTCCACCGATTCAGACATTTCTGGGAATAGACCGCAATCGGCTTCCCAAAAAAGCCACAACACTGGGAATCCAACTCCGAGCAAAGTTGAATGAGATAGGGACCCTTAGCCTAGAGTGTGTTAACCACCACTTAAGTGAGGAGTGGCGCCTTGAATTCCGAATCCGAGAATCTGCACCAGAGGTAATTCAATCAGATCAAAGCATCACTGTTGATAATCAATGGGAACCTCCTAGCAATTGGGATGATGTTCAGAGGACTCTGCAAAGCTGGTTTGGTAAGAGAAGCCGCCAAGAAAATCTGCCCTTGAGCCTAAACAAACAACTGGAGGCATTACTGGGCCCACGATCTGGTTGGCCACTCCCACTTTTGCGAGAAATTGCTGATCAATTACTCAGTGGAATGGGAACTAGAGTTCGTTCTGTAAACCATGAAATGAATTGGCTGAAAATCTGTGGATTCTGCCTGCGTCCAGGATTTGGATCTCCAAATGATGAGCTACGAATCAAGCAACTAACAGAATGGATTGCTCGTGGACCGCAGTTTCGAAAAGAGAGAAACGTAGAAGTTGAGTGGTGGATTTTTTGTCGCCGTGTAGCCGCAGGGCTACCTTCACAAACCCAAGAAGCCATCTTCAAATCTTTGGAAGAGCGATTGGTCGAAGGGAATCGTAAGCCAAGGTCCTCGAAACTGCCAAAAGGGAAAAGACCCGCATCTATTTCTCCCAGCGCTCTCAACGAATTGTGGTTGTTACTTAGCAACCTAGAATCAGTACCACACGAGAAGAAGACAACTTATAGTAAACAGTTACTTGATCGCTTGGAAAAGGGGCAAAGCACAGGGATTGAGGCACTCTGTCTAGCCCGCTTTGGTTCGCGTGAATTAGTGCATGCAGGTACTTTGTATGTGATCCCTCCAAAAGAAGTTGAATCTTGGATACAAAGTTTGCTTGAAATCCATCATCAAAAACCGATTCAAGAGCTACCATTGGTTTTGACTAAGCTGGGGCAGTTTACTGGAGACCGACACAGAGATATTTCTCCAGATCTTCGAAAAGAACTGATTGCTTTCGTAGAATCCTATGATGAAGATGGTAGCCTTGTACGATTACTGACCGAAGAAGCAAAGAGAGATACTGTGGAGATTCTAGAAAGCAACTTGCAGAACTGGTTGTTTGGTGATGAACTACCGATAGGTTTGAAATTGGCTAAATCATCCTGAAAACCAGTCATGATTCTTCTCAGTTAGTTATGCAAACAGAGTTACGACTTCGGAAGGCAGTGGATGCCTTACTGGACTCCTATCACAGTCATCCAGAAATTCAGAGTATCGGCTGCTCTGGCTTGCCTGCTCGAGAGAGCATCGTTCAGTTGGCCAATGATCTACAGGTTTTGCTGTTCCCGGGTTTGCTCAGGCAAGAAAAACTTGATGCCATCAGTTTACCTTATTGGTTAGGTCAAAAAAGCGCCTCAATCTTCTACAGATTACGTGACTATCTAGAGCAAGTGATTTGCTGGCAAAGCAGACAGGAGGGATTACCCCAGCCACCAGCAGGCGCCTGTAGTGAAAGAGCAGAAGAAATTTCTCTCAACTTGCTCGAAACACTTCCAGAAATGAGAGAAGTTTTGGCTGAAGACGTCGAAGCCACCTTTGCAGGTGACCCAGCCGCTAATGATCGTAAGGAAATCGTTCTGGCCTACCCAGGAATACACGCCCTCAGCATTTACCGGATTGCCCACTTCCTCCACAACTACCAAATCCCGCTAATGCCACGGATTCTCAGTGAGCATGTCCACTCATTGACTGGAATTGATATCAATCCAGGTGCCCGGATTGGACGTGGTGTGATGATCGACCACGGAACTGGCATCGTTATTGGTGGCACCGCGGTGATTCACGACCAAGTGCGTATTTACCAAGGGGTAACACTTGGTGCATTCAGTCCAATACAGCATAAGAATGAACCGCACCTCAAACGACATCCAACTATTGAGCGTGAAACCATTATCTACGCTGGCGCTACGATTCTAGGGGGCAATACTGTTGTGGGGGCCCGTTCAATCATTGGTGGTAATGTATGGCTAACTCATAGTGTACCTCCAGATAGCCGAGTCTATATTCAAGAACCTGGTCAGCAGCGTACTGAAGTTCGTGCTGGGTTAGAGATGAGACCTACAGGAACCTGAACGACAAATCCCTCAGCTTTAAACAGTATACTATTGAATTTATTTAGTAATTCATCTGCATATTTCTGGGATTATCACAAAGGAAATTTCCCAGTAAGCCAAGAACAAGAATGAGTCAGTTTAAGCCCCAGGAAGACCTCGTCACACTGACGAAACAGAAACTCAAACCACCGGTTCAGTTTAAAGTCCTACTACATAACGATGACTACACCACAATGGATTTTGTGGTGCGTGTTTTAGAGGCGGTCTTCCACAAAACGGCTGACGAAGCGATTCAGATTATGTTACAGGTCCACAAGACTGGTGTCGGTATCTGCGGCGTCTACTCCTATGAGGTTGCAGAAACCAAAGTTGAAGCTGTTCATGAGATGGCTCGTCAAAACGAGTTTCCTCTCAAAGCAAGTATGGAAGAAGTTTGATCTGACAGGAATCCCATATGTTCACGAGAGATTTAGAAATGTGCTTGATGGCTGCACAAAGTGAAGCCAAGGATCGACGCCATGAGTACCTTTGTGTGGAGCACATTCTTTATGCCCTATTGCACAATGACAATGGGGTAAGAATTATTAGAAGTTGTGGAGGCAACGTTGATCGAATCAAAGAAGATCTGGAAGAATTTTTTGATCAACAAGAAACCATGCGAGAAGAAGGGTCCAATCCTCAACAAACCAGAGCAGTTCAACGTGTTCTCCACTTAGCAATCATGCACGTCAATAGTTCTGGGAAGGCATCTGCTGACGTTGGAGACATCCTTGTGGCAATTCATCGAGAATCCCAATCATATGCTTCCTATTTTCTGCAAAAAGAGGGGATTACGAGGCTTGACTTGCTGAATTATATCTCACATGGAATTGCTAAGGTAGCTGTTGAGGATGAAGAAGAGAACCACAACTTTGATAGTACAGACGAAGAAGAAAGCTCCCAGGGACGTGGGGAGCAAGATGCGCTCAAACACTACACCACTAACCTAACAAAGCTTGCTGAAGAAGATCGCATTGATCCCTTGATTGGAAGAGATGCGGAGTTAGACCGAACAATCCAGATTCTCTGTAGACGTCGAAAAAACAATCCTATCTACGTAGGTGACCCCGGAGTCGGCAAAACCGCCATTGCTGAAGGCCTTGCCCTACGCATATTCCGTCAAGAGGTCCCTGAGTTACTGGAGGGATCCGAAATTTATGCCCTTGATATCGGAGCGCTATTAGCTGGCACGAAATTTCGCGGAGACTTTGAGCAACGTATCAAAGCAGTGCTAAAATCTTTGCAGCAGAAACCAAAATCTATACTATTCATCGATGAGATTCACACGATTATTGGAGCTGGAGCAACTAGCGGGGGATCAATGGATGTCTCGAACTTGCTCAAGCCAGCTCTAGCGAAGGGTGAAATTCGATGCATAGGTTCTACAACCTATGATGAATACAAAAAACTTTTCGAAAAAGACCGAGCTCTATCCAGACGCTTTCAGAAGATCGACATCGATGAGCCCTCAATTGAGGAGACCTTCTTAATTCTCAAGGGACTAAAAAATCGTTACGAGGAACATCACGAACTCCGTTATACTGTATCTTCCCTAAGAACCGCTGCTGAACTATCTGCAAAATACATTAATGACCGCTACCTGCCTGACAAGGCTATCGATGTTATTGACGAAACTGGTGCCGCTATTCGGCTGAAAGGAGCGGGCCGCAAAACTGTTAATTCCCAAGACATTGAAAAGGTGATTGCCAGTATCGCCCGGATCCCGTTGGAGCGAATGAACAGTTCTGACAAGGAAAAGCTCAAAGATCTAGAAAAAGAGCTGCAACTTCAGGTCTTTGGGCAAGACAATGCGATTCATGCATTGGTGCAGGCCATCAAACGCTCTCGAGCTGGCTTGCGACAAAGTGATCAACCAATTGGCTCTTTCTTATTCACTGGCCCTACAGGAGTTGGAAAAACCGAATTGGCCAAGCAATTGGCACAAATTACAGGAATTCATTTCCAACGCTTCGACATGAGTGAATATATGGAGAAGCATACTGTTTCCCGGTTGATCGGAGCACCTCCGGGATATGTTGGCTATGATCAAGGAGGACTTCTTACCGATGCGATACGCAAGCATCCCCATACTGTTTTACTGCTGGACGAGATCGAAAAAGCCCACCCGGACATCTTCAATATTTTGCTTCAGGTGATGGATCACGCTACCCTCACAGATAACAATGGCCGAGAAGCAGATTTCAGAAACGTTGTTTTGATTATGACGTGTAATGTGGGTGCTAAGGAAATGGCCTCCTCTGTGATTGGATTTGGCAGCCAGTCTCCAACGACACCTTCAAAACAAGCGCTGGAGCGCACCTTCAGCCCAGAGTTTAGAAATCGATTGGATGCGATTATCTCCTTTGCACAGTTGCCAAAAGAAGTCGTACAACTCATTGTTGACAAATTGATCATTCAGCTAGAGATCAAACTGCAACAGAAGAAGGTAACGATCAATGTCACGAACAAGGCTCGAGATTGGCTAGCTAACAAGGGATATGATCCTCATTTTGGAGCACGTCCGATGAAGAGAGTCATTCAGCAGGAAATCGAAACAGTTCTTGCCGATGAAGTTCTCTTTGGAAATCTAGAAAATGGAGGAGAGGTAACAATTGGCCTCAAAGCCGATAAGCTAACTTTTAAATATAATTGAAGAAAGAGTTCACCGAGACTATTTCAAGGAACATCAAATTTTAAAGCTTTTACAAAATCAGCACTACGTGTGTTGAACTTTTCTCTCTTTTTTGCGATCTTCACACAACATTACCCGTCCGCCTCCTTCCGCACTCAGGCAGGAAGCCAGATTGCCTCTCACAAAGGAGTCTATGATGTCTCAGCATCTTCGCTCTACCCTAATCGCCATTGCTGAAACCGAACAGCAGGGTTTTGCTCTTAAACAACAGTTGAGACGCTTCGAAAAAGAAATTGCTGATGTCAATGAGCTAGTTGCTCCTGTCGAAATGGTTTTTCAAAACCTTCAGGCAGAGAAGACCACGTTGATCAACCAACAGCAGCAAATGGAAAATGAACTCGAAGAGCAACGCATTCTCATCGAAAAACTCGAAAAGCATGTTCCAAGAATCCGAAACGAAAAAGAATTTGAAGCCAGTAAAAAGCAACTGGAGTTGTCTCGCAAGCATCGCTCAATGCTTGAAGAAAACTTGTTAGAAGTTGCGATCAAATTAGAAGATTTAGATCCTAAAATGGCTGAGCAGGAAGCTGAATTGGAGAAAGGGAAACAGGAAGCAGAAGAAGCCCTAGAACAAACGATTCTATCTCAAAAGCAAACTATTCTGGCGATTCAAGAATTAGAAAATTACTTCCAAAAATCTTTTGAAAGTGCACCCAGGCCCATTCAGCAATTTTACAAACGTTGCCAGAAAAATGGACTACATCGTCCGATCACTCCAGTCGTGGATAAAACTTGTGGGGGGTGTAACATTCGGCTTCAACCTCAATTTGTAAACGAATTTCTCACCGAACCAGATAACTATCGAAACTGCCCTCACTGTAACCGCATTCTTTACATGCCTTTAAGTGAAGAGGAGACTGCAGTCGACGCCTGATTTCTCCCCTTTACATGAAAATCCTGCTAATACTCGTTTGTTGCCTACTACTGGCTGGATGTGACCTGAGCTATTACTGGCAGGCTACACGAGGCCATCTTGACCTGCTTCAACGTAAGCAGGAAATCCAGAGTCTGTTACTAGATAACACAACTGACCCGGAACTCAGAAAAAAGTTTCAGCTTCTTTCCGAAGTTCGCCGCTTCGCTTCCACTAAATTAAATCTACCTTCCGGCAACGGCTACAAAAGTTACGTGGAATTGCCAAATTCCTATGTAAGCGTCCTCGTCTCTGCTGCACCACCATTTTCACTAAACCCCAAACAATGGTGCTATCTGATCATTGGCTGCCAAAGCTATCGTGGATATTTCGACATTGCAGATGCTGAACAACTAGCAAATGAGTTGAGAGAGAATGGTTTTGATGTGTCTCTTTCTTACGCAAGTGCTTATTCCACATTGGGTTATCTGAATCAGAGTTGGTTACCCGACTATTTTTCAGACCCAGTACTGAGTACGTTTCTTCAGCGTACCGACAGAGTGCTAATCGCAACCCTCATACACGAGATGGCACACCAGGTGGTTTATATTGCCGGTGACACTTCTTTCAATGAATCCTACGCTACCTTTGTAGAGCAGGAAGGCACATTGCAATACCTTAGAGCAAGTAATCTGGAGGATGAAATGGTACAAATCCGACAAAACTACGAGGATCGTTTATTGTTTCGAAGTTGGATTGATGAAACTGTCAAAGAATTAAATGACCTCTATGGATCTTCATTAGATGAAGATAAGAAACGACTGCAGAAACAATTGATTTTTGAAAAATTGAAACAGCGCTATCAACAAAACCAATCCCAATTTCAGTTCTTGAATTACAGTCAATGGTTTGCTCAGGATTTGAACAACTCACATCTGTTAGGCGTCAAGCGTTACCATAATTTTGTGCCTGCTTTTGAGGAGTTGTTTAAGAGCGCAGAACGCAATTGGAAGGATTTTCACACGAAAGTTGAAGAACTCGCTCAGTTACCAAAAGAAGACAGGGATAAGTCATTGAATCAACTGATTCTATCAAAAGTGAACTGATGAAGAAGGTGGTTTTTACAGGTGGGAAATTGGCTCTTGTGGGAGGAATTCTTTATTACTTGATTAGCAGTGATCGCTTAAACTTAGAGCGATTATTGCTGCTGAAGGATTCACCTGATTTGTTAGTCCTAATACTCTCTGTTCTCATCATGTTAGTGGTCCCGTTGGCAGCATTACGGTGGTGGCTGCTGCTCAGAGCTCTTGGCCTTCAAGTTTCTCCACGAAGAACCTTTCTACTGACTTGGATTGGTAATTTCTTTAACAGTACTCTTCCTGGGGCTGTCTCCGGTGACCTTGTAAAAGGCTATTATATCATAAAGGCCCAAGCTGAAGAAGGCCGAACTCATGCTTTCATGACTCTTCTGATTGATCGTTTCGTAGGTTTATTTGGACTGATCGTCATCTCCTTTTTTTCCCTGCTTGTGAACTTATCTATCTTTATTGAAAATCCAAGACTCCACGGTTTGATATGGATGATCGGTTTTTTGTTTTTAGCCACAATTTGCTTTTACACTTTGGTCGTTTGGCCATTCCATGATGGTAAAGATCCCTTCCTTCAATTTTTTGAAAAACTCCCCGCTACAAAGTTTACAACCAAAATTTATTTGGCTTTCAA
>CAJXNF010000056.1 GCA_913056375.1 uncultured Pseudomonadota bacterium
AAAAGAGAAGTGAATTAAAAGTTCAAACCGGCTTCATACTGAGGCCGGTTAAAAACGTTGCTTTCTTTCATGCCAACCTTTGAATTCTTTCAATCCTTCCTAAAATTTACGACTTTTCTAATCTTCCTTGCCCAAATCTCCCACGCCCAATCCCATACCAAACTCTCCTCATATCAAATTCAATTTCTTAACGAATTTCGTAATGCCTATTACAATCTTTACTTGGAAGAAAACCTACCAAAACTTGAACTTAGCTTAGCAAATTTAGATCAGCCAGAGCAAAGTGCCATGCGGGCTCTGTTGGCGTATACTATCTTCTCACTTAATTCTGGATCTGATCTTGAGGAGCAATCTACAAAGGATTTTAAATTACTTGCAGATGAAGCAAGATTTCGCCTAGATAATCAAATTTCCAAAAACTCTGAAGATCAGGTTTCAAAGCTACATCTTGGGCTAATTAATGGGTTGATGGGTAGTGTAGAACTTGGTTACAAGAAGAATTATTTTCAGGCTTATCGATATGGATCATCTGGAATGTCCATACTTGATGAAGTCTTTGAAAAAGATCCTCAATTTGCTGATGCTCAGCTTAGTCGTGGAATTATGAAAATTATGATTGCACAATCTGAGTGGTATATCCGCTGGTTTGCTCCAATCATTCTTGAATCGGGGTCTACTACCAAAGGACTGCAGATTTTGGAGAGTGTTGCTCAAAATGCACGATATGTTCGGGACGAAGCTCTGCTTGCTCATGCTTTACTTTTGTGGGGAGACCTTCCTGATAATGAATTAGTAACGACTCTCAAATCAATTCAGCAGTTTGTTGGTATCTATCCTGATTGTTTGCAACTATATATTTTATTGGCACAGGGATTTTGGAAATTAAAACAATTTGAATCTGCAAACTTCTATGCACTGAAAGGCCTGGAACGCCTAAATCAACATGATGGAAGATTTGTTAGATCAAATCTAAATTCTATTCAATCCTTTTTATATTTTTGGCATTATCGCTATCTAGTAGAAAAAAAAGAATGGCTCAAGATTCTACACGAAGTGAATAAACAAAAAGACTCCATCATTCAAATGACTTTTCAAGCAATTGCTCTGCAATATCTTGGGAGAACAGAAGAAGCTAAATTGCTCGCAAAAAACACCTTTGAAAAACTTGAAGAAAGTGAACTGAAAATGCCCCTCTTCATGGTACCAATCCAACTGGATCTAGCACCAACCCTACGAAAGATTCTTCAATCTGATTTATTCCAGAAAGGTTAGTATGCAAAATGCGAAAGTTATCATTGTCGGTGGAGGTATTGTTGGACTCGCAACAGCATGGCAGTGGGGTAAAACACATCCTCGTGAATCTCTCATTTTGCTTGAAAAAGAAGATGCTATTGCAAAACACCAAACAGGTCACAACTCCGGTGTTTTGCACTCTGGTATTTATTACAAACCCGGTTCAATGAAGGCGATTAATTGCCGACAAGGCAAAAAATTAATGGAAGAATTCTGTAGAGATGAAGAAATCACATACGAAATCTGTGGTAAAGTGATTGTTGCTACTAGAGAAGAAGAAATTCCAGCACTTGAAAAAATTTTTTCTCGTGGACAAGCCAATGGAGTAAACTGTGAAAAAATTGATCAATCACAGCTAAAGGAATTAGAGCCCCATGTAAATGGGATTTGCGGAATTCATGTACCAGAAGCAGGAATTGTTGATTACAGTGAGGTTTGTAATAAGTTACAGAAAAAAATCCAAGAGCAAGGAAATCAGATTATCTGTTCCGCCAAGGTTCTGGCAGTTCACCAATCTGGCCCTGAAATCATTGTTGAAACAACCATCGGTGAAGTGAGAGGTAACTATCTCGTTAACTGTGCTGGGCTTTATTCAGATAAGGTAATGGGGCTGACTAGTCAAAAGGTAGAGATGCAGATCGTGCCGTTCCGAGGGGAGTACTACTACGTCAAACCAGAAAAGGAATACTTGTGCAAAAATCTGATTTATCCTGTTCCTGATCCAGCATTTCCTTTTCTAGGAGTCCACTTCACACGAATGATTCATGGGGGCTTGGAATGCGGCCCAAATGCAGTGTTAGCTTTTGCAAGAGAGGGCTACAAGCGGAGTGATTTGAACTTCTCTGAGTTTTTGGAGACATTGAAATTTACTGGATTCCAAAAGCTCGCTTTAAAATACTGGCAGATGGGAATGGGTGAGATGTGGAGGTCCTGGTACAAGCCAGCCTTCGTAAAGGCCTTACAGCGACTGGTACCAGAGATTACTGCTGAAGATTTGATCGTTGCTCCAGCTGGAGTTCGCGCTCAGGCTGTTACTAAAGATGGTAGTTTAGTTGACGACTTCCTGATTGATGAAACAGAGAAGATTTTGAACATCTGTAATGCGCCCTCACCCGCTGCGACAGCTTCACTAAACATCGGAAGGCTTGTTTCAGAGAAATTGGCTACGCGATTTGTATGATCAGCTAATGACTCGATCAGACAGCTGTTCACAGATTTCTTCTTTCTGTTTGAGAGTAAAAATCAGCCAGTTGGCGATCTCATCTAGACTCCTGCGACAGCCCAAGCAATGTGTTCTTGCTGAATTTAACCTGCAAATTCCACAGCAAGGAGACGGAGATTTTTCACTCATTTGGGAATCGCAATTGCAGAGGCTTCATAGCAAATTTGATCTCCTCGGGTATACCGATTGACAGCCTGCGTTTGGATCACATATCTGCTGCCACTCCCTAAAATCCCTCTCAGGTGATATTCTGCTGTTTTCTCAGCATCTTCCTTGGCATCTCTATCATCAAGGGCACACGCATTCCCTGTTGAAATTACATTACTCCCTCCTTGGTCTACCACTGCTCTTGATGGATTGTATTGATTGCGGAATTTTTCAGCCACATCACTACACCCAGAAGCTAGTAGCCCTAAGACTAAGATTTTGAAGATTTTTTTAGCGCACATAGGGACTGTCCAACACGAAATCTAAATTACTGGTGCCCAATGGAACCAGATCCTTTGATCTACCGATCAACTCACCTTCTGCAGCTTGAAATGGCTGACCATCTTTATCCGTTAAAATCCTGAGAGAATAAGGCCCTACCAAGTCTACAGCCCCCATGGCATTTGAGGGTCCAATCTGAAATTCCATTGGGAAAGAGGGTGACTCCACAAATTTGAATGCAACCGGTCTACCTTGGCCAGGATCAAACAACATGATAATCAACTTATCGGTAGGAGAAACTTGCTTCAATAAATCTGGTGAGATTCGAACAGTGCCCTGAATGCTATCTTCCGGTTTGTCAGCTGGCTGTGATGAATCTAGAAGTTCTTTTGGGAAGGAATTAAATGGACGGTCTAACTCATAGGTAAATGACTCAGTACCCAAAGAAAGTGGTGGTGTCAAAGCTCCGATCAGTTCTCCAGGGCTTGGCGTGTTCGGATTGCCATCTCGATCAGTGAAAATGAGCAAGCGATAGGAACCTTGTAAACTTGCATCAGGACCAGCATCAGACTGTCCAATCGAAAATGTAATCGGCGGGAGAAAAGGGTTGATCATGTGTTGAGCAACCGGAGTCAGCGTCTCTGGATCGAACAGGATAAGGTAGGCATTGTCTGTTTTGACAACTCCACCCGTAACACTAGGAGCGGTCTTAATGGTTCCACTTATAGATGTTTGAATCTGAGATTCGTTCCGCGCTATTTCCTGCCAAAGAGCATATCCAATCAGGACCACAATCCCGATTGTAACACTAGAGTAAATGAGGACATTTCGTCCTTTCATGCGAGAACTTCTGCTTGTGGCGAAGTAGGTAGCGCAGATTCTCCCATCAGATATTGATCAATGGATCGGGCCGCTTCCCGCCCTTCCCAAATGGCCCACACCACGAGAGATGCCCCTCGTTTGGCATCACCTGCAGCAAAAACCCCTTCTTCCGAAGTCTGGAACCGATTGTCTGCATGAATCGAGTACATCGGTTGTTGTCCATCTTCCAACATCTTCAGCGTTTCACTTGCGGCTATTGGGTCTTTCCGACCTCGCATACTAATTTTCACACCCAAATCATTCACCAACCCCGAGACAGTTGGCCCAATGAATCCCATTGCCAGTAAAATCAGGTCAACATCAATTGTAAATTCTGTGCCTTCCAGACGCTTCATAACGTTCCGGCCGTCTTCTTGTTTCCACTCGACCCGAACCGCCTGTAGTCCTTTCACAGCACCATTTTCATCACCAATTACTCTTTCAGTTAGAATGTTTGCTCTACAATCTGGGTCTACCTCTTCATGCACGGGAGTTGGACGCGGCTGCATGTTGACAATTTCAAACTGATAGACTCTTCGATCAGCTCCTTGTCTGTTCAAATTTCCTAAACAGTCTGCAGCAGTGAATCCTCCACCTAAAATTGCTACTCGCTTCCCTTGGGCTTGAACTGCATCCGGCTTTGGAGAATCCCCCGCTACAAATTGATTGCGTTGAGGCAAATAATCCATCGCATAGTGAATGCCCTTTAATTCCTTGCCCTCGGTTGTCAATTCTCTTTTTTGTTGAGCACCCGTTGCCAAAAGGATGGCGTCATACTGTGACCGAAGCTCTTTCGTGCTGATGTCTTTTCCAACGTGACAGTTTGTGATGAAGCGTACTCCTTCAGCCTGCATCTGGTCTACTCGACGTTGAACGTTAATCTTCTCCAATTTGAAGTCTGGAATACCATAGATTAGGAGTCCGCCCAGTCGATCAGATTTTTCGTAAACTGTCACTTCGTGACCAGCTCTTCGAAGCTGTTGTGCGGCCGCTAACCCAGCAGGGCCTGATCCGATCACAGCAACTTTTTTCCCTGTGAGCTTTTTCGGTGGTTGAGGTTTGATCCAGCCTTCTTGCCATCCACGATCAGCGATATGTTTTTCAATCTGCTCGATGGTGACAGAATTTTTCTTACGATGTCGTTCTTCTTCATCAAGCGTGTAATACGCATTGAGAACACAAGATTCCTCACAAGGTGCTGGACAGATACGGCCAGTAAATTCTGGAAAATTATTGGTGCTGTGAAGGGTATCAAGAGCTTCCCGCCAATGGCCACGATAAACGAGGTCGTTCCAATCAGGAATTTGATTACCTAGCGGACAACCGTTGTGACAAAAAGGAATGCCGCAATCCATACATCGAGAGGCTTGCACTCTAATTTCTGACTCAGAATAGTGCACATCGTATTCACGAAAATCCTGAATCCTTTCCGCAATTGGACGTCTTGGAACGTTTTGTTTGGAGTGCTCTAAAAATCCTGTATCATTACCCATTTTCTCTCTCCGTCAGGCAGCCTGTGAATTCATTTGTTCAAGAACCAGTCTATATTCTGTGGGCATCACTCGGACAAATTTTTGTAGTGTGTTGTCCCAGTCTTCCAACATTTTGCTGGCTCGCTCACTTTGAGTATATTGCAGATGTCGTTGAATCGTTTCCTTGACCCATTTCGCTTCATCCACCTGGCTCAGAGGGCCAAGTTCCACCATACCCTGGTTGCAACACTGCGTAAAATAACCCTTCTCATCGAAAACATAAGCGATGCCTCCACTCATCCCTGCAGCGAAGTTTCGTCCTGTATGACCAAGAACGATCACACGACCTCCTGTCATGTACTCGCATCCGTGATCTCCCACTCCCTCCACAATGGCGTTTGCACCACTGTTGCGGACCCCAAACCGCTCTCCAGCTATTCCAGAGAAGAAAGCTTCCCCGCCAGTGGCTCCATATAAGACAGTGTTGCCAATGAGAATGTTTTCATCCGCCTTAAATGTGGAGCTTTTGGGAGGATACACTATCAGCTTTCCTCCACTAAGCCCTTTACCCGTGTAGTCGTTGGCATCACCTTCCAACTCAAGTGTGACTCCACGCGCTAAGAACGCCCCAAAACTTTGGCCTGCTGAGCCGGTCAACTGACAATGAATAGTGTGATCAGGCAAACCCTCGGCTCCGTGGGCTAACGCAATTTCTCCACTGAGCATCGTACCAATGGCTCGATGGATGTTCTTCACAGGCATTTCAATTTTGACAGGCTTGCGCTGTTCGATTGCTTCCTTGGCTAGGGCAATCAATTCATGGTCAATCTGTTCATTAAGTCCATGATCTTGTTCCTGCGTACAGTAGCGAGTATCCCCTTCGCCAACAGGGATTTGTTTCAGAAGATTTGACAGATCCACATGCTTGGCTTTCCAATGTGTGATGTCAGAGCGCTGCTCCAAGCAATCTGATCTTCCGACCATTTCACTAAATGAACGGAATCCACACTTTGCCATGATTTCACGAACTTCTTCTGCAACCATGAAAAAGAAGTTAATGACATGCTCTGGTTGACCAACAAATTTTTTGCGCAATTCAGGATCTTGGGTAGCAATTCCAACTGGGCATGTATTGAGGTGACACTTGCGCATCATCACGCAGCCAATGGTGATGAGTGGTGCGGTTGAAAACCCAAACTCTTCAGCACCGAGCATCGCTGCAATAGCCACATCACGGCCCGTTTTCAGTTGCCCATCTGTTTGTAATCGAACTCGACCACGCAAGCGATTCAGCAACAACGTCTGGTGAGCTTCAGATAATCCCAACTCCCAAGGAACTCCAGCATATTTGATGGAAGTCAGTGGAGAGGCACCTGTACCACCATCATGACCTGCGATCACAATCAGGTCCGCATGCGTTTTAGCGACCCCTGCTGCAATGGTTCCGACACCTGCCTCTGAGACCAATTTCACCGTAATCCGAGCCTTCGGATTCGCATTCTTCAGATCAAAGATCAACTGAGCAAGATCCTCAATTGAATAGATATCATGATGAGGAGGTGGCGAAATCAACGTAACCCCAGGCGTTGAATGTCGAACCTTAGCAATTTCTTGGCTGACTTTTTTTCCAGGAAGCTGCCCTCCCTCTCCAGGCTTGGCCCCTTGAGCGATCTTGATCTGTAATTCAACACAGTTGACTAGATAGTGAATCGTAACTCCAAAGCGCCCTGAAGCAACTTGCTTGATCCGACTCACTGGCCAGTCACCATTTTCTCTTTTGTGGAAGCGTTGAGGATCTTCACCACCCTCTCCACTGTTGCTTCTGCCTCCAATACGATTCATCGCTACTGCAAGTGTCTGATGGGCTTCACTGCTGATTGAGCCTAATGACATTGCACCAGTCGCAAAACGTCTAACAATCTCTTTTGCAGGCTCCACCTCTTCCAGGGGAACTGGAGTTCCCTGCTTAAATGTCAACAGACTGCGTGGTGTCGCTAGTCTTTGAGATTGCTCGTTGATTATATCTGAGAACTTTTTAAAGACTTCTCTGCTATTTTTCTGAGCTGCCTCCTGGAGCAACAAAGTTGTCATTGGATTGACTTGATGGTACTCCCCTCGGCGGCGCCAGAAATATTGGCCCCCAACGGATAATGTATTTTTGAGATCTGGCGTTTCGACATATGCAGAAGCATGACGCCTCAGACATTCTTCACCAAGTACTTCAACCGTAACCCCACTGATTTTGGACGGAGTCCCAGCAAAGTATTCATGAACGACGTCCTCACTGAGACCGATGGCTTCAAAAATTTGCGCCCCACGATAACTCTGGATCGTGGAAATACCCATTTTCGCAAAAACCTTAAACATCCCTTTGCGAATAGCTTTCAGATAATTTTTGATCGCTTTCTCATAGGTCAACTCTTCAGGGAGGGTTCCTTCTGAAAGGATCTGCTCAAAAGTCTCAAAAGCGAGGTAGGGATTGATAGCACCGACACCATAGCCGATGAGTAGACAGAAATGAGCGATTTCTCTGGCTTCTCCTGTTTCCAGAATTAGACTAGACGAACTCCGAAGTTTCTCGCGGATCAGGTGGTGGTGAACCGCACCAACCGCAAGTAGTGCCGGAATAGGAACATGATCTCGACCAACTCCACGATCACTCAAAATCAAATATTCTTTACCAGATCGGATCGCTGATGCTGCTTCTGCGCAAATTCTGTCCAAGGCTTTCTGCAAGCCACTAGCTCCTTCAGAAGCGGGGAATAGAAGCGATATTGGGGCAGCCTTTTCATGATGACGCAGCTTTGCAAACTGAGCATTAGTCAGGATCGGCCCATCTATTTTAATCAATTTTGCGTGGCCTGGCTCAGGACTCAGGATATTGCCTTCACCACCAAGATGGCTGGTCATAGACATAACCATCTCTTCTCGAATTGAGTCGATTGGTGGGTTGCTGACCTGAGCAAAGATCTGCTTGAAATACCCGTAGAGCAGCTGTGGTCGATCTGAAAGTGCAGCCAATGGGGCATCGTTGCCCATAGAACCTGTGGCTTCTTCGCCATCCCGAATCATTGGAGTCAGGAGGATATTCATGTCCTCTGTGGTATATCCAAAGATTTTCTGTCTCTCCAGCAAAGTTTCTGGATCACTTTTGGGTAGGTCTGCTGGGGTGGGCAGTGAATCCAATGGGATCACGTTGTCATTTAGCCAAGTTGCATAAGGCTGTGCTCCACAGATTTCCTGCTTGAGTTCCTCGTCACTGATAATCCGGCCTAACTGCGTATCAACGAGAAACATTTTCCCTGGTTGCAGCCTTCCCTTCGAGACAATGTCCTCTGGATCAATGTCCACGGCTCCAACCTCAGAAGCCATAATTACGAAGTCATCCTTGGTTACCACGTAACGGGCTGGACGGAGCCCATTTCGATCCAGAGTTGCCCCAATTTGGATTCCATCTGTGAAAGCTAGAGCAGCCGGACCATCCCAAGGCTCCATTAAATGTTCATGATACTCATAGAATGCTCTCTTCTCTGGAGACATATCTGCCTGAGTCTCCCACGCTTCGGGAACAAGCATCATCATGGCGTGAGAAAGGGAATAGCCAGAAAGAACAAGAAATTCCAACACATTGTCCAAACAGGCTGAATCACTTCCAGATGGGACAATGATTGGTAAGAGATCACGAATATTTTCGTAAAGTGGACTCTCTAATTTTTCTTGACGGGATCGCATCCAATTGATGTTACCTCGGAGTGTATTGATTTCACCGTTGTGAGCGAGGTAACGAAATGGCTGCGCCAAATCCCAACGTGGAAAGGTGTTGGTTGGGAAGCGAGTATGAGAGAGAGCGATTGCACTTACAAAGCGCTCATCTGCCAAATCCGGGAAGAACAGATCCATCTGGTCAGCGCGCAACATCCCCTTGTAAGCCAAAGTTCTTGTGGACATACTTGTCACCACAAAATCTCTGGTATTGAGCAAAGTGTTGCGGATCTCGTTTCGTGTCACATAAAGCAATCTCTCTAACTCCTGCTGGGTCTTATGGCCATTCCCGGCAAGAAAGAGTTGTTTGATCACAGGCATTGCTTCAGCAGCTTGTTTGCCAACGTAATTCGTATCGATCGGCACATCCCGCCAACCCAAGCCAATTAAGTCGTTCTCACTGACAATGCTTTGGATCGCCTCCACGCAATGAAATTGCTGTTTATCATCATGAGGCAGGAACATCGTTGCTACCCCATAGCGTCCTTCAGTGGGAAGAACAAACCCCAACTTGGCTGTTTCCTCTCGCAAGAATGCATCGGGTATCTGTACAAGGATCCCAGCCCCATCACCGGTTTCTGGATCTGCACCAATAGCTCCGCGATGATTCAGATTGCAGAGTAGCTGCAGTCCTTTTTTGACGATGTCGTGAGATTTCTTGTTCTTGATATGTACAATGAATCCAACACCGCAGCTGTCATGCTCGTGCTGGGGATCATACAGGCCCTGGGGCAAGGGATAGCCAAAGTTGTTCATCTGTGTCCTTGCTCGGAAGACAAATTCAGTATTCAGTTCACCGGTCGTAGCCTTCTGAAATTAGGCATTTTCTGACCCAATCGCATCAGCAAGCGTATGGTGTTGAATTTTTTTCGCGCGGGATTGCGATTCGGAAATTTCGCCGAGATCCGTTCAATTCTTGGGGAGATGGGATTGGCGTAAGCAGTCGATGACTCCGAAATTTTAATGAATGCTTTATATCATTCGGTCATTTGAAACGCAATCGACAAGAATTTTCGTTATCGATACCAAAGGCAAGTCAATAGCAGACAGTGCTGATCTGTAAAGCAGTTCAAAGAGAAAGGAAAAATTCATAGTCTGAAGTGCAAAATGGCCTGAGAACCATCTAATTCATGGTATTATTGCATTATGATTTCATGGAAGCGTCCCAACATAGGAAAGAACAATCCACAACGATGACGACGACTAGGTTCTGATAGATTGAATAGATTCAGATAGCCTGAGAGTTGGGCAATGTATCGTTGCTCCATTCGACTGAAAAAGGCATTTAAGTCCTCCGAGTCCATCGGTTCGCTACTTTTGTAATCAATGATCCAACGCTGGTCATGCTCATCTACAAATGTTCGATCAATAATATATCTCTTGATCCCTTTTCCTGAATCTACCACAAGCTCATACTCATTTTTTGCGAGTCGATGGTGACCCAGAATCCATCTTCCCTGATCACTTGAAAGTGAAATTTCAATGATCGATTGAAGTTGGTTCAAGGCAGCTGGAATTAATTTATTTGGAATACCTTTCTGACCCAAAGCCCACTGCCATTTTTTTCGAATTTCTCTTGGTTTTTCAAATGACCAATTCTCGAATCCATCCTCCGAAATTTGTTGTAAAACCCGGTGAATCTCTACCCCTATTTCCCTTCGAATCCAGCTTGCTGTTCCAACCATTGAAGTAGCAGCAGTATCTTCAAAACGATCTATCTCTTCATCTCCAAGGTCATTTGTTTTGGAATTAACCGTGGTGGGTACTTTGTTTCTCAATGCTGATTGAGGGATTCTGAACAGCAGGTCTTGGAGATCCAATCCCGTCTCTGGATGGCTATGATTTTTGGCTAAATCATCAAACAAAACCTCTTCCTGCAGATGAGGCCACAAGCGCCACAACAAGCTTCCAGAATTGGGGGGCTTGGGCTCATCAGCATCGTCAAAGCTTACGTTTCCAAGAACATGTAGATATTTCTTCGCGCGAGTCACAGCTACGTAAAGCAAACGTGCTGATTCCAAATTGGCTTTCTGACTCTCGAGCCTCTGAAGATATGAATACAAGGGGTGCTGTTCTTGCCCAGATTCTTGGATTGGGGCCAACAGCAATGAACTGGTGCCATCATTAAATGACTGCTCTTGCCATCTTAGCAAAGAAGCACCTTCTGATTTTGCAGTTCGATCAAGTCCAGGAAGAATAACAGTGTCAAATTGAAGTCCTTTTGCTTTGTGCAT
>CAJXNF010000057.1 GCA_913056375.1 uncultured Pseudomonadota bacterium
CTCACCAATGGCCTTGGCAAGAGCTCGAGCAGCCATTTTTCCACCAAGCACGTTATCAGAAGCCACATAAGACATTGGGAAGTCACCCATGCCAGAACCATCCTGATAGTTGCCATCGTCAATGAAGGTATCAACGGTGACAACAACGATTCCTGCATCATGGGCGGCCTTCAAGGGAGAAATCAGTTGCTGCTTGTCCGTTGGAGCAATCAAGATTGCATCTGGCTTCTTGGCGATGACGGAGTTGAGAACAGGCACTTGCAGAGTTGGGTTGAAGTCAGGAGCACCCTGAAACATCAACTCTACTCCCAAACCTTTTGCTGCGAGTTCAGCGCCCTTGCGCATCGTGATGTAGAATGCATCTGTGGTTAGACCTGGAATCAGAGCGATAGTTGGCTTTTTATGACCACCGGCTTGAATCACACTGGTCAGGGCCAATAGCACAAAACCACAGAGCAGCAGACGAAATGCTGAACCAATTTTTTTCATAGGTCTCCCCAAATTGGAGTTTGTTGATGAAGAAGCAATGTGGTCATTCACAGAGGTTCTTTATCAAACTGGGCAATTGCTCGATCAGTGAGCGAAAGCCAGAAACTAGAGAGTTCAATCGAACAAGTCAACAAAAATAATTGGTTGAACAAAAATAAATTTAGAAGTTCGTAAAAGTAAGGAAATAACTGGGCGTTGGGGCTTAAGCACTGCTCAGCTTGTAGAATAGTAATTTTGAAGAAGCTTCTAATATGGTTGGGCTTGCCGTAGCAAAGTGTTCGTCGATGTAGTATTAACTACGTAATGTCTGAACCTACAGTTGAGAGACTGAGGTTGGCAAATTGTGCCAACCCTCGAATTTATATCTTGCGGCGAGTCAAACTGAATGTCTGAGATGAAGGGCCTTGTGGAGGTTGAGAGGCCAGGAAAAAAGCTAAGGGGATAACATCCTCAGGTTCTTTGATCCACTCATTGTTTGGATCGAATAGTGAGTCATTAGGATTCTGCGACCTTTGGCTACTTTGGTATGTTTTGACAGGGCCCGGGATCAACTCATTGACTGAGATTCGATGGGGTTTTAGTTCTTCGCCGAGCACCCTTGTCAGCATCCAGAGGCCAGCTTTCGATACACAATATGCTGAATTGCCTGCCTCACCAGAGTGACCAAGTCCGGAACCAATCGTAATGATTTTAGCATGCTCGGCTTTCTTAAGATAAGGCAAAGCTGCGAACGCACAGTAGTAGGCGCCAGTCAAATTCACATCAATAACTTTCTTCCAGTTAGCTGGATTACTGTTTTCGAGCCTTTCACGATCAACTGAAATACCAGCATTCAGGAAGAGAATATCAATACTTTGGCAAGAAGAGCCAAAAGCAGAAATGGTTTCAGAGACTGCATCAAAATCACTAACATCTGCAATGAGTGCCTCAGCTTTGCCCCCAGAACTTTGAATATCCTCGACAGTTGAAAGAACTTCCCCATGTGTACGTGCTAAGCACCCAACAAATGCACCTTCTTTAGCGAAGGCCACAGCAAGAGCACGTCCGATTCCACGGCCGGCACCAGTGATCAAAACATTCTTGGAATCAAACTTCATGGGTTTTCACTGCAAAGGAAGACTGACCAATTTTACCAAAGGAAGCAGAAGTATCGGTCATGACAGCAAGTCCGAAATCTGGCTATTGGAGAGGAAGTTATGAACTAGTGGTTGAGATTGATTTTTCTGTGATTGCTGCCAAGTGACATGAATCCCTTCATCCGTTACGAGGGCATCTACATAACGACTACAACCAGTACCCCATGGCGATATAAAGTGGGGATGCAGGATTGATATTTTCTGTAAGGCAGGAAAATCTTCGTCAAAGCCAAAATACATACCACTGAGTTCTTCGCAAGAATAGCCCCGAGGTCTTTGGCGTCCGGAAGCATTTTGAGGTAGCTCGTTCATGCATTCAGCACCATCAAAAAAATAAATAGAGCATGGTGCTAAATCGGCAAATGGACCGATTTGGGGTAGGGAAAGTCTTGCAGTGATGCGGGTAGTGGCAATATCCCAGGCATGGCCCTTCTCAACAATACACCAGTCTGCAATGTCAAAACCGTTAGATTCATTTCTCTTAGCATAACCAGTACTACCAGATGCCCAGGTAAAAGGGTGTGTGCAAAAGAGAATATCACAAGACTTGGAACCCAAAACTACAGGATCCTTGACGTGCAGGTGTTCAAATTTTTCAGCACAGATAAGCAGTTCATCATTCGTGGAGTTATTGAAATCAGATAGTGAGTTAGAAGTGATCCTACCAACAGACCAGACCCCAGTACCTTGTTTCTGATAACCCGATAAGCTTTGGGGATACTCACGAGATTTCTCAACGGAATAAAATATTTCCCAGGTGCCATCAGAGAGTCTATTGAGTGCTGAACCTTCAATGGAGAGAACTCTAAAGTCATCATTTTCCAGATCAGATTTAGACCAACTCATTACTTTACGAAAGGAACGAGCTTGATCCTCAGACTTAAACAGTGACAATTCGAGTCCACGAAGTCCGACTCCTACTCCTGTTCTTGAATCTCCATAATCTCGATACCTACCTATTAGCCAAAGGTTGCCTAACTCATCAGAGATCATATTGCCGCCGCCAAACCAATATCCTTTTTTCTGCTCATTGGCTGGAATAATGACCCTAGCTTTTTCTTGATCAATCAATCCATTGGTGAATTGAATTAATTTTTCAGTGATAAGAGAGTTAATTTGTTTCATAGAACCATACTTTATTTATTAGATCCTGAAGTAAGACCACCAATAATTTGCTTTTGAAAAATACCTGTCGCATATCGTTATCATGAAGAAGAACTAAGGAAAGAGGAAATTCATTCCAAGAAAAATAAATACAATCAATCCAGAAGCAAAATTTCTGGTTTCGATAAAGGCAGGATTATTCTCCAAAATATACCAAAGGGTCCACAGCCGTCGATCTTTGCAGCATCCTTGATCTCGAATAAACTAGGAATACCTGTGAAGGAAGCACATGTGCACTTTGAAAGCTCAGCACCACATCGAGTGAACAACTGATTGACTCAAAATATCAATTACCCTTTGACAGCTCCCAGAGTCAGACCTCGGACGATGTAGCGTTGGGCGAGAAGCGCGATCAGGATGGGGATCGACATGGCAATCATGGTTCGCACACTGAGACGCCAGAGCAAATCTACACTTTTTCTTTAGATTTCATTTGAGAGTTTCTCTTCTCACGTACTGTTGGTAGAAGATGAACTCGCAAATCTCATGTATGGTAGATTTGTGATGTTACGATTCAACAAAATAATGAGATAGATACATGGAAAATTCTTATTCTTTTGAAAAACGCCTGCAGGAACTGGGATTGAAAATACCAGCTCTGCCACAGCCTGTGGCCAACTATGTCCCTGGATTGGAAGCCCAAGGATTGCTATATATCTCGGGTCAGGGGCCACGCAATTCCGAAGGGCAGTTCATTCAGGGAATTGTGGGGCAGACCCTCACAGTGGAAGAAGCCTATCAACTTGCTCGGCAGACCGGACTCTTTTTACTCTCCGTTGCCAGGCATCAGCTCGGATCGCTAGATCGGATTGAGCGTATCGTCAAGCTCGTGGCTTTTGTGCGCTGTGGCGCAGATTTCATGCAGCAACCACAGGTGGCCAACGGGGTATCGGACTTGTTGGGAGAAGTATTCGGAGAGCGAGGCAAGCATGCTCGCTCAGCCGTAGGGGTGGCAGCACTTCCCGGAGGAATGTGCTTTGAAGCAGAATTGATTTTACAGGTCCGCTCAGACTGATTGTCTGGTACTGACTATCGGCTAGGAGTGAATGGGATAAGCGACGTAAGCGAAACGCTGGCTATCTGGAGCCCAGGAATTGACGTTGATTGTTCCCTGACCTCCCCAACACGATACTAAACTGCGCATCTCTCCACCGTCTGGATTCATAATCCGCAACTCAACAGCCCGATCAGGTGGGTGCCCTTCTGTGCCAGGAGGATAGCTGAGGTAAGTGATTTGCTGCCCGTCTGGACTACAATGTGGGAACCAGTTGACTCGCTCATCGTGAGTCAGTTGTTGTACTTCAGAACCATCTTGGCGCATCCGATAAATTTGAGCATGCCCAGGCTGCCGAGTTGGTGCTTCTCCGTTGAAATAAATCCACTTTCCATCCACTGAAAATTCAGGCCCGTCGACAGGCACACTGCCATCGGTCAGGAACTGGTCTGGTCCTCCCTGCGCTGGGATCGTACAGATCCGGGATTGTTTCTCGCCACCATCGGGATGTTCTAAGCCAACATAGGTTAGCGTCGCTCCATCGGGAGAAATCCCGTGCAGGTAGTAACGAAAATTTCGAGTGGCTTCGTGCTGATTGGAAACACGCTCTGGCTGCCCTCCCTCAATTGCCACTCGATAGAGATGTCCATCCCGTGAACTGAGGTAAATCTGCTTGCCATCAGGAGATAGCACATGATCGTTGTTCAGATCTTCCAAGGGAGCGGTGTTGATGCGCTCTGGCCCTCGTTGTCCATCCGGTGAAATTCGAAAAATCCTGCCATCGGCATTGAAGATCAACCAGTTGCCATCGGGAGTCCAGTTGGGCGCCTCAATCAACTCTGCCGTTTCATAGATTACGGTGCTTTCCCCGTTCTCACAGTCCACGATGCTAAGCTCTGCCAGTTGTCCATCTTGTAGTCTGCGGCGCTGAGGCCAGGGGCGTTGTGTTGTCATAAAGAATGCTTGGTTGAAAGTGTTGGTGTTCTGAATCAAAGGACTAAGTAGTTGGTGGGCGACCTGTGCTTTCACGTACAATCAATTTGCCTTCCAGTAGTTGATTTGGAATGGATGCTTCCACGTCATGGATGCGCTCCAGCAGCATACGGACAGCAGTGGTCCCCAATTCACGGTGAGGCTGACGTACGGTAGTGAGGGCTGGGCAGTAGTGGTCAGCTAGGGGAATGTCATCGAAACCAACGACAGACACGTCTTCTGGAACACGGATTTCTTTGCGACGCAGCGCAGCAATGAATCCAAAGGCAGCCTCATCACAGGAGCAAAAGACTGCGGTGGGACGGTCAGTCAGACTTAGCCATTCTTCAGCTGCTTCTCTGCCAGATTCCACGTTGTAGTGCTTGTTGCAAATCCATGTGGGGGTGAGTCCCACCTGCTGTAGTTCGCTTAAGAATCCCTCCAGTCGATCTCTGCCTGAAGACAAGGTAGTGGTGCCGGTCACGTGCCCAATCTTCCGATGTCCTAACTCCAGCAAATGACGAACGATTGCTCGTGAGGCGCTCAGGTTGTCGACAGTCGTCACGGGGACGGGGAGATCTTCCAGGTGTTCATTGACCCCAACGATTGGGATGGGATGGTTTCTGATCAAGTCACCCAGTTCCTGATTATGTCCCCCAAAAGTCAGGATTCCATCCGCTAGGCTTTGCTGAATGCTTGCGTAGAGCCGACGTCCCCTTTCTGGATTTTCCTGGGTGTTGGAGACCAGCACGTTGTAGCCTGCTTCAGAAGCTTCCGCTTCCACTCCCATCAGAATCTGAGAGAAAAATCGACTTGGGGCATCCGAGATCATGACCAGTAGGGCATCTGATCTGCGTAGGCGTAGATTCCGTCCAGCAGTGTTGGTCTCATAGCCAATTTGCTGGATGGCTTGTTGAATCCGCTCCAGGGTCTTGGCATTGACAATCGCTGGTTGATTGATCGCTCGGCTCACTGTTGCTGGCGATACTCCTGCCAGTCGGGCGACGTCAGTTAACTTTGGATTGCTCATCAGGTGTTTCTGTAGTTGGAGTGGAACTTAGCCAAAAATTCTACTACATCTTGTTGAGTTCGAAATAATTGTTCGTCACTAAATATCTTGACAAAAATCGTATTGCAAGGCTGATTATGAAAACGTTTTCAAAGTTTTGCGTATGAGATTGCTGAAAAAGCCTCTACGGAAAATCCCCTGAAAACGAGGTCTATTGCCGCCTTGCTGTCGTGGCAGGGGTATCATCACAAAATTCGGAGGAAGCAAAATGAAGTTCAAAGCATTGTTTGGACTATTGGCAGCTGGGTTGATGGCGACTTCAGCAGCAAACGCTACGGAATTGGAAGTAACTCACTGGTGGACATCTGGTGGTGAAGCTGCAGCCGTAGCTGAATTTGCAAAAGCGTTTGACGCCTCAGGTGATAAGTGGATCGATGGAGCGATCGCTGGATCTGGTGGAACAGCCAGGCCAATTATGATTAGCCGGATCACTGGTGGAGATCCGATGGGGGCAACTCAGTTCAATCATGGAAATCAGGCGCTAGAGCTTGTAGAAGCTGGCTTGATGCTGGATTTGACTGACGTGGCAGAAGCAAACAACTGGAAAGAAATCATCTTCCCGAAAAGTTTGCTGGATGCTTGTACAGTGGACGGACGAATTTACTGTGCCCCAGTCAACATCCACTCTCCTGAGTGGCTCTGGATTTCTAACAAGGTCTATGAGGATATCGGGATTCCGGTTCCAAAGAACTGGAATGAGTTCGTAGCTAGTGCCCCACAGGTAGAGGCAGCTGGTAAGATTCCCTTAGCGCTTGGAAATCAACCGTGGCAATCAAATTTGGCTTTCGGAGCTATTACTACGGCTGTTGCTGGCCTAGATATCTGGAAGGCTGTCAACGTACAAAAAGACATGGGTGTTGCCGCAGGACCAGAAATGGCTGCAGTATTTGAAGCTGCTGCGTCAGCTCGTAAGCTTGCTGCCAAGTCAACTGTTCAGGACTGGAACCAGGCTACAAATCTTGTGATTACTGACCAGGCAGCTGGCCAGATTATGGGTGATTGGGCTCAGGGTGAGTTCCAGGTAGCTCAGGAAGTCGCTGGGAAAGACTACACCTGCTTGCCCGGGCTGGGTCTGAATGCTTATCTCTCAACGGGTGGTGATGCATTCTACTTCCCCAAGTTAGATGATGATGAAAAAGAAGCTGCACAAAAGCGATTAGCAGCTCTTCTCGTCTCTCCTAAGGTGCAGGTGGCCTTCAATCTGAAGAAAGGTTCCTTGCCGATTCGTGGAGATGTGGACCTGTCTGCAGCGAACGACTGTATGAAGAAAGGGTTAGATTTGCTGGCATCTGGTAACATCTTACCTTCCGGTGACATGGTCTGGTCTCCAGATGTGATGACTCAAGCTGCTGATTTAATGGTTGAGTTCTGGAAGTCTGATATGCCTGCTGGAGAAGCGCACAAGCGCTGGGTAGCTATCTTGGAGACCGGACTCTAAGCTAGTTGATCAAAAAACTGCCGAGCTTCAACTCGGCAGTACACTCACTCCTTCCTCATTTGACCCCAAGAAAGAGACGATTTATGTCAGGCCCAAGCTGGCAAATGCGCCTGTTCCGCCATCCTCATGCGAAGATTGCTGCCATACCAATGATTTTAACCACTCTTGTGGTATTTGTTGGGGGCACAGCTTGGACGGTCGTTTATTCTTTCACCAATTCCAAACTTCTTCCCAGACTCAAGTTTGTAGGGTTTCAGCAGTATGACCGTCTTTGGTCGAACAGTCGCTGGCAGGTTTCCATTGAAAATCTGATGCTCTACGGTGTTTTTGCTCTGGTGTTTACGATTGCGATTGGTTTCTTGCTGGCGGTGTTGTTGGATCAGAAAATTCGCTTTGAAGACACCTTCCGTACCGTCATGCTGTATCCGTTTGCTCTGTCCTTCATTGTTACGGGACTTGTCTGGCAGTGGATTCTCAATCCAGAATTTGGTGTACAGTCAATGGTCAGGGCATTGGGTTGGGAGGACTTTGTCTTCAATCCTTTGTACGATCCAGACATTGTAATGTTTGGCTTGTTGATCGCGGGCTTGTGGCAGGGGACTGGTTTTGTGATGTGTATCATGCTGGCTGGACTACGCGGAGTGGATGAAGATATTTGGAAGGCGGCTCGCGTGGATGGAATTCCAACCTGGAAGACTTATCTTTTCATCGTCGTCCCAATGATGCGTCCGGTCTTCATCACAACTCTGGTGATTGTGGCTTCAGGCATTATCAAACTCTATGATTTGGTTGTTGCTCAAACTTCGGGAGGACCTGGAATCGCAAGTCAGGTTCCCGCGATGTATGTGTACGACTATATGTTCACTGCGCAGAACTTGGGGCAGGGATTGGCGGCCTCAACCATGATGTTGCTGAGCGTGTTGATTGTGCTGATTCCGTGGGCTTACCTTGAGTTTGGAGGTCGTAAGCATGGCTAACGTACAGAGTCTGCAGGGTCCACGAGGGACTAAGCCGCGACGTCGATTTTCCGGCCGCAACATCATGATCTATGGGACGTTGCTGTTTGTCAGCCTTTACTACATTTTACCACTTTGGGTGATGGTGATGACCTCACTCAAGGGAATGCCTGAAATTCGGCTTGGAAATGTCTTTGGACCTCCAGTGGACATTACTTTTCAGCCTTGGGTGAAGGCGTGGGCAGAAGCTTGTACAGGACTAAACTGTGATGGTCTCAGTCGTGGTTTCTGGAATTCTGTGCAAATTCTAGTGCCTTCGGTGATTCTGTCGATTGCCGTTGCCTCGGTGAATGGCTATGCCTTGGTCAACTGGCGTTTCAAGGGTTCCGAAGTGTTCTTCACGATTCTGATCTTCGGCAGCTTCATTCCCTACCAGGTGATGCTCTATCCTATCGTCATTATCCTGCGGGAAATGGGAATTTATGGGACACTCTGGGGTTTGGTCTTGGTGCATACAATTTTTGGTATGCCAATTTTGACACTACTTTTCCGTAATTATTTTTCCTCGATTCCAGAAGAGCTTTTCAAGGCAGCCCGCGTTGATGGTGCAGGCTTTTGGGGAATCTACTTCCGCATTATGCTGCCGATGAGTCTGCCAATCTTTGTGGTTGCTGTCATTCTGCAGGTCACTGGAATCTGGAACGACTTCCTCTTTGGGGTGGTTTATACCAAACCAGATCTTTACCCGATGACCGTGCAGCTCAACAACATTGTCAACTCGGTGCAAGGGGTTAAGGAGTACAACGTCAACATGGCCGCCACTATCCTTACTGGTCTGGTACCGTTGATTGTCTATTTTGTTTCAGGAAAGCTGTTCGTCCGCGGCATTGCCGCCGGTGCCGTGAAAGGATAAGCAATGCCCAGTGTTTCTGTTCGTGAATTATCTTTGAATTTTGGAGAAGTTCAGGTTCTGCGAAACTTGAATCTTGATATTGAGGAAGGCGAGTTTCTCGTTCTGCTCGGACCCTCCGGGTGTGGTAAGTCCACGTTGCTGAACTGCATCGCTGGTCTTTTGGATGCTTCGGATGGTCAGATTTTTATCAAGGAACGCAATGTAACCTGGGAAGAGCCAAAAGACCGCGGGATTGGGATGGTCTTTCAATCTTATGCGCTCTACCCCCAGATGAGCGTTGAGGGGAATCTTTCCTTCGGACTCAAGAACGCGCGAATGCCCTCAGATGAGATCACCAAACGGGTAACAAGAGCAGCTGAGATTTTACAGATTGAGCCACTGCTAAAACGTAAACCGTCTCAGCTGTCTGGGGGTCAGCGACAACGCGTGGCGATTGGTCGGGCACTGGTGCGTGATGTGGATGTTTTCCTTTTCGATGAACCCCTCTCTAATCTGGATGCTCAGTTACGTTCTGAGTTGCGTGTTGAGATCAAGCGCCTACATGCCCGCCTGAAAAACACGATGATCTATGTCACTCATGACCAGATTGAAGCGCTGACCCTTGCGGACCGGATTGCTGTGATGAAAGGCGGAGTCATCCAACAACTGGCGGCTCCCCAGTTGAATTGATTTTCAAGAATTGCAGTGATCTGTGTTGCCACCATCACCACCCTTCCTCCTCCTAACACTGCAGGGGTGACATAAAAGCCAAGGCAAAGTACAAAGACGATCAATGAACCAGCCACCAAACCTGGAAGAGAGAGTGGAAAGAACACTTTCCAGAATACCTGGATCGGAGTTGCGCCCAAGTTGGCTGCAGCATGGGTCATGTCCTTCTCGATACGCTTCATCGCTCCATAAAGCGGTAATACCAGAAAGGGCAACATGATATGCGCCATCCCGATCAGGGTCCCTGTCAGGTTGTGGACCAGTTTGATCGGAGTTTCCCAAAGCCCTATCTCGATTGCAAAATCATTGAGGATGCCCTTTTTTTGTAACAGGACCAGCCAGGCATAAGTTCTGACCAGAAGCGATGTCCAAAAAGGAAGAAGAACCGTTAGCATGCAGACCGCAGCCATACGATCCGAGAGTTGAGCCATGAAATAGGCCAAAGGATAACCCATCAGGATACAGACCAGAGTGGTCAGAAAGCTGACCTGAAAGGTGGTCATAAATACCCGTGCATAGGATTTGTAGGTGATCATCTTTTCATAGTTGGCCAGTGAAAAATCTCCACCTTTTCCAGTAAAGGATAAATAAAAAAGCCACCCTACGGGAACGATGATGATCAAGATGATGACCAGAATGGAAGGCAATGACAGACTCAGCAGATTCCACTGTTCCAGAAAAGTTTGACGGCGGAGTTCTTTTTCGTGGAGCAGCATTTCCCGTTTGCTTGAAGGGGGGGTGAAGATGGTTATCTTGGAATGAGGATGATGTCCTTGCGGTTCAATCCGAGTTCCATCGAATCTCCGGGCTCCAATAAAAACTTTCTCGCAGAAGCATCGGTTCCAAATCGGACTGTCAGTTGATGATCCTCACTGATCGAGACCTGAGCAAAGGCCGTCTCTCCCTGATAAACCGATTCGATGACTTTTCCTTTAAAAATGAGGTGTTGATCTGAATCTATGGATTCCTGGCTTAATGGAAACAAGCGTTCAGGACGTACTACAAGCATCCAATCTTGAGAACTTTTTTGATCAGGAACGGAGTCAACCAGGATATGATCAAAATAAAGTTGGTTGTTTTCTTCGGTTTTGAGAGGAAGCATGGTCGATTCCCCGATAAAATCCGCGACAAATGAATTTGCAGGCTGGTTATAAATCACTTCCGGTGTGTCAACCTGTTGAAGCCGTCCATGATTGATCACGGCTATTCGGTCCGACATCGTCAGGGCTTCACGCTGATCATGAGTCACATAAACGGTGGTCACTCCAAGTTTTCGATGCAGGTGCTTCAACTCAATCTGCAT
>CAJXNF010000058.1 GCA_913056375.1 uncultured Pseudomonadota bacterium
ACCTTGACGCAAGCGTAAATCCAGCAGCGGAGTTGATAGAAACTGCGAACAGAAGAGCACCCTCCCGTCCTCCAAGACATCACAGCATAGAAACGGCTTAAGAAATTGAGGCAGCCAGCGTACATATTCCTCCAAAGCCCAACGGGCATCTCTGCCTGGAGGTAACGGTAGTCGTTGAACGGAGCGTACTCGACGCTGCTCACGGATCCTCTGCTGATCCTCTCGCTTCAATTCCTGACGTGGATTTTGTAGTGGAAAGCCATGCTCGTCCATTGAAGCCGCTACCGATTCCCGAAAAGTTACCGCAGAACTGACGAGTTGATCCTGCAATGGATTCGGCTTAGCTCGCAGATCGTGACGCAGACTGTCGACTAGTGGACTGACCAGCGCCTGTGAACTGTTGCTGATAGTGGAAACCCAGCGCTTGGAGATTCCCAAAGTCACAAAGGGAAATGGAAACATCCAACGATTTTTCCCCATTTCTTCCGCAGTGATCTGCATCATATCCTTGTAGGTCATCAAGTCAGGGCCGCCGATATCAAAAGACCCTGAGTACTCTCCTGGTTCCCCCAAACAAAGTTTAACTGCCTTCAACACATCCTGAATCGCAACTGGCTGGGTTTGAGACCAGGTCCAGGTTGGCAATCCCATTATGGGTAATCTGCGCACAAGATTGATCAGAATTCTTAAAGAAGAACCTCCTGGCCCAACGATCACTCCACAGCGCAGTGTGGTGACCGGCACTCCGGAAGCCTGTAGAACCTGCTCAACTTCATAGCGACTGGAAAGATGCTTTGATGCCTCTTCACGCTCATCATCTGGCATCAACCCTCCCACATAGAGGATTTGTTTCAGTCCAGCAGCTTTGGCTCCCTGAGCAAAGTTGTCTGCCAAGAGCAAATCCAAGTCCTGAAAGGAGGCCTGGGTCAGCCGAGAGGAGGGCACCATCGAGTGAATCAAGTAGACCAGGTAATCCGCCCCCTTCAGGGCCTGCTCGACAGAGGAAGCCGAATAGGCGTTGCAATGAACCCACTGCACGGGATCATTTGGATCAGGATGAGAGAGTTTGTAGGCGGATCGGGTCAATCCTCGAACAGTGAACTGTTCAAGTAGACTATTGCGGATTGCGGTTCCGACGAAGCCGGTGGCACCGGCAATCGCTACCACGGCCTGGGACATAACAGACTCCTTTGTGAAGACGGATTGGTAGGCTAGACAAAAATTTAGTGCTCCATGCTAACAGTAAACTTCACAATCTGTCTAATCGAAAGCAGGAGAATCAAATGCCCGCACGGAGAATATCGTAGAGTTGTACAGCCCCACAAACACGGTTATCCGAATCGGTAACCACTAGCGTCAAAACTGAGTTTTCCTGCATCAACTCCTTGGCGGCCAAGGCCATGCTATCATGGGCAACTGTCAGAGGATCTGTGCGCATCCAGTCAGCAACAGGGCGAGGCCAATCTACATTTGGATCATGTGTTGGATCTTCCAGCAATCGCGAGAGGTCTCCGTTGCTGAAGACTCCCAGTAAGTTTTGGTCTTCAGCAACAATGATCAACAACCCCAAACGCTTGTGAGCCAATTCAACCACTCCCTGGCGCAAGGAGAGATCTGGAGCCACCAAAGGTAGACGATCCTTGGGAAGCATGACGTCCTCGACTCGAGTCAGTAGACGACGACCCAACGCACCCTGTGGATGATAGAGCGCGAATTGTTCTGGGGTGAATCGCCTCCGCTCCATTACACATAGTGCAAGGCCATCTCCTAGGGCCAGCAGAGCGGTTGTGCTGGTAGTTGGGGCCAGGGACAAGGGACAAGCCTCTTTCGGTACCTGACAGCTGATATGCAAAGCCGCCTGCATTGCCAGTAGTGAGCTCGGATCACGAGTGATTGAAACTGTTTGACAACCAATCGATCGCAAGGAGGGAAGTAGCTGAAGCATCTCCTCGGTCGTACCGCTGTTGCTCAGCAAAATTACTACATCCTGACGAGCAACTACTCCCAGATCCCCGTGAACCCCTTCCCCAGGATGCAAAAACAGAGAGGGAGTTCCTGTACTCGATAGCGTGGCCGATAGCTTCCTTCCGATATGGCCACTTTTGCCCATGCCAGTCACAACGACCTTCCCTCGACAGGCCAGCAACCACTCGACTGCTGTAACAAAATGTTCATCCAACTGAGCTTCCAGAGCGCGCAGACCATCCTGCTCAATTCTCAGAAAACCTCGTGCTGAATTCAGGATATTTTGAGATGTTTCTATCGTTTTATTTGTCATGACTGGCGTGCTATCAGAAAAAATTATTGATTTATCTGTAAGAAAACTTGAATGGACCAGAAACTTATCAGTATAGTGTGGCCCGTTGTAGAATTTTGCAAACCATCAACCTTTCGCTGGAGATTCGCATGCTGGAAAGAGGATTCACGCGGACCCTGGCCGCCCTTGTGATGATTGCCCTGCCGGCAATCACATGGGCTGCTGGCAGTGGAGAAAGCTCCGGGCCAGGCAGCCTGGTAGTACCTCTGGGAATGATGCTCTTAGGAGCAACCGTACTCGCCATTTTGTTGAGCTATGTCAAGCAGTCAAGCCTACTCGCCTTTATCGGCGTGGGGGCCATAGGTGGATTCTATGCCAAGTCCATTGGTGCTGGAGATGAACTGATCTCCAAGGAGCTAATGAGCGCCTTCATCGATATTGGAATCATCCTGCTGCTCTTCATGGCAGGGATGGAGGTCGATATCAAGGGCATGATCAAGCGCTGGCAGTTGGTACTGATCAATGGTGCTGGACAGATCACCATCCTCCTAGTTGTGAGTATGGGACTTGGGATTGCCTATATTGGGATTGGCGCGGACACCTTCGGTGATGGTTGGTTTGCCACCCTGATTTACTTTGCTCTCTGTTTGACACTCTCTTCAACTATTCTGGTAATTGGGACGCTGAAGAAAACTGGACAGATGGAAACCCTGCATGGTCAGATTGCGCTGGGTTTAATGGTGCTTCAAGACGTGGTTGCAGTTGTGGCCCTAGCAATTCTGTTGAGCTTAGATCCCAGCCGTGAAGGTGGTGGTTCCTTGGGCCTTGAAGTCGCAATGATCTTTGTGAAGATGGCCATCCTGATCGTGATTCTCTACTTCTTCACCAAGTACGTACTCAACGCAATGTTCAAGTACTTGGCCCGCTCTTCTGAGTTGCTCTTCATTGGAGCTTTAGGTTATGGAATGGGCGTTGGTGGCCTTTGTGAGGTTGTCAGCTTCTCCTCCGGAATCGGCGCCTTCTTCGCTGGTGCCACGCTGGCAGCACTACCCTACCGCCACGAGATTGAGGACAAAGTAGAACCTCTAAAGGCTTTCGGAGTAATCCTTTTCTTCATCGCCCTCGGCTTTGACCTGCCTTTCCTTGACGGTGCAGCTATCGTTGGTGGGCTCTCCACAGGTGTTGTCCTGACCCTATACCTAGTAATCTTAACCGTGCCACTAATGCTCTTCTTGGGCTACATGGCTAAGATGAAGGGAAGAGCAGCCTTCATGATTGGAGCTATTATCAATCAAAGCTCTGAATTCTCCTTGATGCTTGCTGTCCTTTGTCGTCAGTTCGGTATTTTCAACGATGAATTGTTCATCATTGTCACACTGGTAGTGTTGCTGACCTTCTTCCTCTCCTCACTTGGGCACCAGTTCCTGGACCCAATGTATCAAGCCGCTCGCAGTCGCTTGCTCTTTATGGATAAGCGCAGCATGGAAGAAGAGGAGGAACACGAAGAATTGGAGATGGAAGACCATGTTGTCATTCTCTCCTTCAATGAACTCTCGATGGAGATTGCTGACTTCTACAGTCAAAACAATCAGAAGGTTCTGCTGTTGGATCTTGATCCAGACATCACCGACTACTTCAAGAAGAACCACTCTAACTCCAATATTGTAGCCAAGTACGCAGACATGCAGGATCCCGATGTTTGGGAGCACTTCGCCTTCGAAAAAGCTCGCATTGTGATTTCCTGTCTGGACGAGGGGCAAGAAGCCGAGATCGGTATCTGCCATTACCTGCATGAGAAAAGCGACCATGTGCCCTTCCTGGCAGCGACCAGCTCACACGAAGAAGCACTCGAGTTGTATGAGGCAGGTGTACGTTACGCTATCCAAACTGAATACCTGGCTTCTAAAAGCTTCCGAGATCTGTTTGCTCAGGAAATGGAAAAGGATCCAAAAGATGCCTTCCGAGAAGTTGGAAAAGAGCATTTTGAACAAACCAAGCAGATCCAAGAAGGCATGGGCGGCATTTTCAGTTTGGTCTGATTTCTTCTACCCCTCTAGCAGAGAGAATGACTATGAATCTTTGTCAAAAACTACGCACTTCCCTGGGAGTGCTCTTCATCACACTCTTCGTGATGGCCACGCCTGCCTATGCGGCAGGTGGTGGAGCCTTGATCATGTCCCTCGGCTTGCTGCTTGGTAGCGCAATGCTGATTTCGATGGTGCTGACTCGCTTCAACCAGCCCATTCTACTTGCTTTCGTAGTAGCTGGTGCTGTGGGCGGTTTGGTAGCTGGTAGTGAAGCAGCCATGGCAATTGCTAACGGCCCTCTGATTGAAGGCTTCGCTGAAATTGGCATCGTCCTGCTACTCTTCATGGCCGGAATGAGCGTCAACCTGCGAGAGATCACGAACCGCAGCAAACTGGTACTCTACAACGGTATTGGCCAGCTGGTGGTTGTAATGATTGTCATGCTTCTACTAGCGGCTGGCATTATTGATGGCATTGGTACCGAAGGCCTCTTCTTCGTTGCCATTTGTCTCTCCCTCTCCTCAACTCTAGTGGCCCAGAGCGCTCTGAGCTATTCTGGCTCGGAAGGATCACTGCACGGTCAGTTGGCTGGCGGAATCATGCTACTGCAGGACTTGGTCGCTGTTGTTGCGATTGTCCTGCTGGAAGGCCAGATGCGCGATGCTGGTGGTATTACAGGCATGGGGATGGCGTTCATCAAGATGCTGGTTCTGATGGCAGTCTTGTCTTCGCTATCTCGCTACGTTCTAGAGAAAGTTTTCAAATTTCTCAGTGAGTCACCAGAACTAATGTTTGTCACCGCACTAGGCTACTGTATGGGGGTCGCCGCGGTGTGTGATACGATGGGTTTCTCTCAAGAAGGTGGCGCTTTCTTTGCGGGAGTTTTCCTCGGCATCATTCCGCAGAAGCTGGAAATTGAGGATAAGGTCAATCCACTGAAAACCTTTGGAGTAATTCTCTTCTTCCTCACCTTGGGCTTCCGTATGGTCACGCTGGAATCCGGAGCAATAGGTGGTGCCTTTGGCTTGGCAATCGTGCTTGCAGTCATTGTATTGGTCCTCAAACCAGTCGCCATGTTGATCACCGGTTGGGCCACTCGCCTAAAAGGACGCCCCGCATTTTTGCTGGGTGGTACAATCAACCACTGCTCGGAATTCTCATTGATCATCGCATTGATCTGTCGTGAAACTGGCTTGTTCAGTGACTATGTTTTCGCCCTAGTCACCTTGACTGTCTTGTTCTCAATGTTCTTTGCAGCGATCAGTCACCTCTATCTGGGCACTCTCTACAACATGCTGCGTGGCTCATTGCGCTTCATTGACAAGCGAAGCTCCACCTATGAACTGGAAGGAGATTTTGCACTCGAGAATCATGTAGTGGTTCTCTCCTACAATGAATTGGCTGCTGAGATCGCAGGACACTACGCAGAGAAAGGCGAGAAGGTGCTGATGATGGATCTCGATCCAGAGATCACCGAGTTCTTCCGCAAAAAAGAGGGATCAAATATCGTCCCACTCTATGCGGATATGGAAGATCCAGATGTATGGAAGCAGTTTGCTTTTGAGAAAGCGAAGGTTGTTGTCTCCTGCCTTGTTGAGGGACAGGAAATGGAGTTGGGCATTGCAGCTTACTTGGCTGAGCATGCTCCGGACACACCATTTGTCGCAACCACTTCCTCTCATGAAGAAGCACTGGAGTTGTACGAAGCTGGTGTGCGCTACGTGATTCAGACGGATTTCCTCGCTTCGAAGAGCTTCCGCAAAGTCTTCGAGGAAGAGATGGGCAAGAGCACCAAAGAGGCCTTCCTGCAAAAGGGCAAGGATCACTGGGATGCTACTCGCCAGATCCAAGAAGAACTCGGAGCCATCTTCAAGTTCGTTTAATCCCTCCACCGGGTGTTGCTCCGGCAGCACCCGTCTTCTAAGCACCGTATGCACTACGATGCCTCTATCCTCCTAGTGGATGACTACAAGTTCATCCGAACCATTCTTGAAAGAATGCTGCAACAGCTCGGCTACCAAAACCTCTGCATGGCTGTTGATGGCGTGGAAGCGCTGAAGTTATTGCGATCCCAACCTGTTGATCTAGTCATCACTGACTATCATATGCCAGAGATGGACGGCATCAGCCTCTTTCAGTCAATGCAGCAGGATCCTGCCCTAGCTAAGATTCCTGTCCTGCTGATTTCTGGTGTTCCTACCGAAAAATTTGCGACACAGGCACTGGCAATGGGAATCCAAAGTACCCTGACCAAGCCCTTCCGTGCAGAGCAACTGGATCAGGAAATCCAATCTCTGCTGACCCAATCTCTCTCTTAAAAATGCTGCGGATCATTCTGCTGCTGGTGATTCTGCCGATGATCTTGGGCTTTCTGCTCTCTCGGCTATCTCAGCCTATCCTGCGCTGGGTTGGATATTCTCTCCTTGTCATTCCCCCTTCGATCGCCATGACATTGTTGCTCGATCTAATTTGAAGGGCGCAGTTCACCGAACACCTTTCGTAAAAATTCTGGTTCCTGCAGACCTTCCAGTACTCCCAAGCGTTGCCCATCCTGGGTGAAAAAGACCAGAGTAATGCTCCCAACTTGCTGCTGATTCGCAAAAGCCTGCCCCTCTGGACGACTCAGATCTGCAATCAAAAAATCTAAGTCAGCCTGAAACTCCTCCTGCAAACTGGCAACTGTGCGTTGGAGTTGGCGACAAACAACACATGTTGGATCATGCACCTGGACTACAACTGGTCGTCCGCTGCCAATTCGTGAAAGATCGTACTCCTCATCTTCGGAATGCTGTTGCCACCACCAGACTCCTCCTGCACTTATCAGCAACAAGAGCGTGAGTAATGTGGAACCCCAGGACCCAAAGTAACCACCAAACTTTCGAGGTGTTTTCAATGATTTTCCTGCTCCCACTCCCACTCCTCTTGTTCGAAGTCCTCAGAGGTCTTTGCGTTTTGTTGAGATTGTTGAGCAAGAGCTTTGCTGCGAAGCTCACCAAGAGCCTTAGAATAGGAAGAATCTTCAAACAGTTCTGTCTGCTGATGCTGGTAGGGTGCGTGCTGACGAGCCTCCTTTTCAATCTGTAAATGACACCGACTGCAAAGAGGAATTAAATTTTCCAGGGCATTATTGCCTGGATTCTCGTCAATATGATGAACTTGGAGGGCAATCGCATCCTCATCACCAGATAATTTGCAGCGTGCGCAGCGATTGCCAAACTCTTGACGAACCCACCTTGACATCACTGGCCAGTCGGGATGATAGCGCTCATCTAGAGACATTCCACTCCTGTTGGCGGAATTCCTGCTTTACGACACAGATCAAATTCGATATAAACATTTCCCTCTATCTAAGAATTTCCCTACAGACAGTGAGGTCAAATGAGCGTCAATCGTCAAGAGTATCTGGACATCATCTCCATCGTCAGCCATCTCGCCCGCTCTGACGGAGATATTGCGGATTCGGAGAAAAAAGTATTGATGACCCTGTTCAAGGCAATCGGGGTCACGAAGGAAGAGCAGGCTGCGATGAAAGCCAAGACCTCAATTGGGTCGTTATTGGAGGAAATTCAGTCTGATGAAGCCAAAAGTGCTTTGGTCGACACTCTCGCTCTGGTGGCCGGTGCTGATGGAGTGTTTGAAGACGAAGAGCGCACCTTCATTACCAAGGTTATGAAGCGGATTGGTATGGAGCCCAGTGAACACCCTTACTTTCAGGATGGCGGGAACCTGGACATCAAGACCGTTCGGGCCAACGTCAAACAGATTTTAGAATCACTGAAGAGCGCAACCGCTTAGGTCGATTCACTTCCATCCCGGAAATCACGCAACCAGCGCAAATGCTCCGGGGTGGTGTTTGCCCCTAATCCAAGGATTGCTACTTCCTGCTCCAGTAGTTGCTCTGCCTTACGCTGAAACCAAGGACTTGGCTGTTGCTCCGTCTGCGGCAACTCATCCAGCACTACACTGACCACCCCACACTCACCCACCAACTGTTCGACATCTTCGGCTAAGCCAGGTTGCAGAGCAGAAGCGTGCAACCCGACAATGGCACGTCCCAACTGAACCATTTCGAGCAGTCCCTCTAGCCGCTCGCCCAACCGAATATCAGGTGCCAAGCGTAGATGTAACACGCAATCTCGCTGAAAGCTCCGCCGTGCTAAGCGAGCGACTTGCTGCAGCTCCTTGAGTCGGGTAAAGCCTTCTGCCCAGAGCAAATCTGCCCCTGTATCTGAAAGATATACGATTGGAGGTCCATAGACCCGCTCTGCCAAATGTTCATCCAACTCTGACTGACTCTCAGCCTGTCGTAACAAACCAGCGCTGACAACCCGTCCCAAGGCTTCACGGAGCAGGGCCATGCCGTTGTTATTGATAGCTTCCTCACGATCTTCAATGCCTTGCTGAGTTAGCTCAAGGACGTTGGCACCAGCGGTGTTCGTACGGAAAAAATCTGCTCCCGCTCGCTGGTAGCTCTTGTAGGCAGCACGAACCCAATCCATTTGCTCCAGATTTGCCAGATACAGCGGCTGGTTTTCTGGCAAACC
Organism: uncultured Pseudomonadota bacterium; assembly: GCA_913056375.1. Classification (GTDB taxonomy): domain Bacteria; phylum SAR324; class SAR324; order SAR324; family NAC60-12; genus JCVI-SCAAA005. The sequence goes on from CAJXNF010000058.1 coordinate 8,829, forward strand.
AAACTTTTGTAGAATTGGGACCAGGCTACCCTCACTAAACACCGGAGCATGTTCTTGTAGCCAATCCAGGAGAGAAAACGTAGGAGGAGTACTTTCGGTGTTCATCCAACCGTCACTGACTTGGCCAGATTGCGAGGCTTGTCAATATTACGTCCCAGGTCAAGCGCTGCGTAGTAGGAAAGCAATTGAGCCATGGTCATCTGGAGTAACGGCGCCAACCAGGGATGAACTGTGGGCAGTTCGACTGCGTAGTCAAGAACCTCACGGGCATGCCGATCTCCTTCAAAAACAAAACCGGCCAAAGTTCCTCCTCGGGTTCGGATCTCTTCCATCGCAATCAGTGTTCGTCGATGCAAGTCTTGCTGCTCCGGGAGTGGTACAAAAAACAGCGAATGAACCGACTTCTCGATCATTGAAAGAGTACCATGTTTGAGGAATCCTGCCGGCATTCCTTCCGCATGCTGATAGGTCACTTCCTTCATTTTCAAGGCAGACTCCATCGCTACCGGATAGTACTGTCCACACCCTAGAAACAGCCAGTTGGGGACCCAACTAGTGGAGCGAGCAATGTTCCGCAAAAAGCCAGATTGTTCGTTCAGAGTGTCCTGAATCAAGTCTGGCAAACGATCCACAGCAGTGAGGAAGGAATCGACCTGCTGGTCATCCAAACTACCTTGTTGGCGACCAGTTTCCACAGCGGTTCGGAGTAAAATCAGGGTCTGTGCCATCGCAGCCTTGGTGGAGACCACACAAATTTCTGGTCCAGATCCCTGCATAATGACCTGATCGACCTGCATCCCAATCGAGGACCCCATCACATTAACGATCGCTGCTGTCTTGGCACCACGCTGGCGAGCAAAATTAAGGGCCATCTTGGTATCGTAGGTTTCTCCGGATTGAGAGACTGCCAGCACCAAATCTTGCGCCTGTACACCAGCAATATCGATAAATTCGTCGGAACTGATGGCTGGGAAGTAGCGTCCTGTCAGTTGTGAGAAAAAATACTGCCCTAGCTGTGCTACATAGAAGGTGGTTCCCACACCAACGAGATAGGCCTGTGGTGCTTCTACAAACTTCTGAGCTAGTTTTCGAATCTCCTCATCTGGAATCTTTAGCGCCTGACGCAGGGTCTGAGGTTCATCAAAGATTTCTTTGAGCATGTAGTGGGCAAAACCACCCTTACGAGTTGTCTCTGCATCCCAGTCAATATGCAGTATGTCTTTCTCGACCTGCTGACCATCACGCAGACTACGAATCTGATAGCTCTCTTGCGTCAGAATGACATATTCGTCATCATCCAGAATCACCGCCCGTCGGGTATACTCCAGAAAGGCATTGATGTCCGAGCCAACGTAGTTGCTGCCTTCGCCCAACCCTAAAATCAGAGGAGAGTCACGCTTCGCACAGAAGAGTCGATCCGGTTCATGCACTGAAATCATCACGATTGCGAAAGAGCCTTCCATCTGTTCCAGGGCCGCTACAAATGCACGCTCAGTGTTTTGTAATCGCTCATAGTGACGGGCCACCAGTTGTACAAACACTTCGGTATCCGTCTGCGAACAGAACGATACTCCTTCTGCTTCCAGTTCCTCCCGCAAGTCTTGGTAGTTTGAAAAAATACCGTTGTGCACAACCGCAAAAGCCTCGTCAGTTGAGAGGTGCGGGTGGGCATTCTCCCGACTGACCACTCCGTGAGTGGCCCAACGCGTATGGGCAATGCCAAGGCGCCCGCTGAGTTGGGTGAGACGTTCCCGTTGATTGACCTCTTCCACCCCTCCGGTGTTCTTGCGAGTCTGGATCTTGCCCGCATCCAGCAGTGCCATTCCACACGAATCATATCCTCGGTACTCTAGGTTGCGAATTGAGGCATAGAGAGGATGGGCCACATTCTTTGCGTTGATCATTCCACTGATTCCACACATTTCAGGACTCCTTCTGATTATCAGGAACCCAGCCACGTAGGGAAATATTATCTTCGATGAAACTGCCTGCTGGAACTATCGTTGCGGGTGCCAGTGTTTGTCGGGCACCAATGCGCACTCCATCTCCAATGAACGCTCCCAGCTTGGGCAAGCCAGAATCAACAGGTTCGTTGGCAGTAGAGACTACGATATTTTTGCCATCTGAAAAATGATTCACCGTGGTCAGCGCTGTACCAAGGGAAACTCCCTCCCCGATCACGCTGTCCCCAATGAAAGAAAGGCGTCCCAGGTCAGACTTTCCAAAAAGGACGCAGTTCTTGAGCTCTGAGCCATAACCGACTACTGAGTTTGGGCCGATTGCGCTGAAGGTT
>CAJXNF010000059.1 GCA_913056375.1 uncultured Pseudomonadota bacterium
TTGGAGGTGGCCGACTGGTTGCGAGGTATCGGCAGGCAAGTGGAACTTGTTTCTGAGGGAAAAAGACCCGTTCCCTTGGATGAGGTTTTTGCGGAAACGCTGCTCACTGCGAACAGTCCAATCAGCCCAAGGGAGGCCAGCCATTTCTTAATTTTCATGTGCTTCTCTCCGTTACTAGTGAATGGGTTATTTGACCTTCCCTTTGCCGTCAAAGGTCTTTCCCTCATTATCAATCATCGCAATTTCGATTGTATCTCCTTTTTTTCCATCATACTGGAAAGCAAGGTAAGGGTTTTTTGAAACAGCAGGACTCCACTGAGCTTCCAGGACTACTTCACCATTTGCCTTAGCAGTGATTTGCTGGATGAAATGAGCTGGGACTAAGCTTCCATCTTTAGCTTTTCGCTGACCCGTCTCCATCGGATGTTTGACGAGTGCCTTCACAGTAACCAGCCCGCTTTGCTCTTTAGCTCGCATTCGAATGGACATAATTCCTCTCTAATTTGAAATTTTGAATAAATCAACCACCACAGCCACCAATGGTAACCTTGATTTCCTTAGTTGCTTTCATGAGTTGTCCATCGGCTTTTACAACAGCATGGACTGCTGAAGTTTTACCCATTTTGATACGGGTTGAAACGTACGGACGCAATCCTTTACCAATTTGATAATGTGCGGCTAATGGGGTTGGATTCTCATCAACTAGCAAAGAGATTGACTCAACGTTGGGAAGATCTGCCTGAATCGTGATGGGCACAACCGCTCCGTTTTCGGCAATATCTGGAGTCTGCATGAAGATCTTGTCAGAATCTGTCAGACTATCGGTGCCATAGACCTTGTTCAATGCATCTGGGGTTTTCTTAGCCTTGAATGCTTGCTCGTTCCAAGCGGCCCATACTTTTTTGGGGAAAGTTAGTCCTGCTGAAACAGCGGCTGCGAGCATGCCCGCAAAACCAGCTTTCTTTAAGAACTCTCTTCGATTCATCTTTTCTCCTTATAATGAGTGAATGTAGTCAGTGACCAGATCGATTTCTCTCTCAGATAGAATACGGTGGGCACCAAAAGGTGGCATGAATGCATTGGGGTTACGGACTCTGGGATCCCAAATCTGGGCCCGTAAATCATTCCAATCTGGATAGCGTTGTTTCATCATCATCAGGGCAGGCGCGGTATTGCCTGGCAACTCCCCATTATCCATCACATGGCAAGCCAGGCAATTTCCACCTCGCCGATTCCAGGCGATCTTCTTGCCAGCTGCAATTCTCTCCTGGATTGACAATTCCTTAGCACTCACTGTCTGACTCGTTGCAACTAATCCTGCTAGCAGCAACGCGGTCATGCCCAGAGAGGCCAACTTCTTTCTCATCATGAATCCTCCTCTGTTTTCAGGTCTGGGAACCGCGGATCGGTCATCAAAAAATTCTGAACCACGACCTTGATCAAGCCCATGATCCATTGGAGAAAATCTGTATCCACTGCCTTAGATATGGATTCTGACAATTCGAATACAAATTTTGTGGCGTTTTGTCTAACATTTTGGTCTTATGATGTCCAATCTTTTTTTCATTTATATTCAAATATTATGAAGTACTTACTAACATTTCTGTGTCGGTTGCGACTGTCTTGGACTAGAGGACAACTACCAAAACAGTTTTTAATTTTGGGAGTTTTGACGCTGGTTATTTTGATCAGTAGAACGCACCAAATCAGCGCGCGCATTCCTGAAATGAGCGTTGCAACTGACTTGAAATCCTTTGCAGACCAATTTCCAGATAAAGTGGTTGTGCTCTATTTCACAGCGGAATATTGCATGTATTGTCAGGCATTGGATCGTGAGGTGCTGGGTCCGGTTTTGCGCAGTCAAGACTACGAAGCGATTTCCCAATTTTTTCGTGTTCAACACGATGAACCAGAGACCAAACTGACCGATTTCGATGGAAAAAAAATCAGCAATCGGGATTTGATTCAACGCTACCAAGTAGACGTAACTCCAACTATAATTTTTCTTGGGCCAGATGGTCGGGAAGTCGCCTCATCAATTGTGGGATTTCTAACTGTTGATTTCTACGGTGCCTATCTGGATCAAAGTATTCAAGACGGACGAACCCATCTCCTTTCGAAAACGAACTGAAAAATGCGAATCCTGCTCCTGTTGTTCCTTCTGTCCTGGCCACTTTTGGCTTCGGCCCAGTTCGATGATCCTGAAATTCCAGAAATTATCGTGAGAGTTCAGAGCGCACTGGAACCCAGCGATCCTCGACCGGGGGAACATGTTCGGATTGTAGTGACTGCCCAGATTGAGAAGGGTTGGAAAATCTACTCGGTGGTTCCATCCAAGGAAGAATTCGCTCCAATTGCCTCCGCCTTGGAATGGGATGCTGGAAATTGGGAGGCCTTGGGGCCATTTTACGAAACCAATCCAATTTCAGAACCTGATCCTGTATTGGGAATGGTCCTGAGTTACCACAAAGGTGAAAGTCGCTTTTATCAGAATTTCAAGGTACCTAGTACCCAAAGCGGGAACAGCGCTGGTGATGGACGCATCACCTTTCAGGCCTGTAGTGACAGAGTTTGTTTGCCACCTGATGAGGTTACATTCTCTCTTCCTGCTTCTATTACATCAGGCAGTGTCCGCTCCGAATACTCTGTACCCAACTTCAGCATCAATCCTGATATGGGGGGAGTCGCTAAGGTAGAGGAAGCAACTAGCCTACTTGGCTTTCTAGGTTTAGCGGTATTGGCAGGTTTTTTTGCCTTGTTGACCCCCTGCGTTCTACCAATGATTCCAATCACCGTTTCCTTTTTTACAGCGCAAGCTCAACAATCTCGTGGTGCGTCTCTTCGACTGGTTGCCACTTTTGCACTGGGGTTGGTCGGAACCTACACCATCTTGGGCATGGGAATGTCTCTGTTGTTTGGAGCCGCAGGGATTGTTCAACTAGCTTCCAATCCATGGTTGAACTTGGCTGTTGGTGTCCTCTTTGTGCTTTTTGCGGTGAGTTTGATCGGTTTCCTGGATTTCAGTCTGCCACCGGCGTTAATCAACCGGCTGGACTCCTTTTCCAGAAAGACTGGGGGTTTGGCAGGCATCTTCCTGATTGGGGTGGCCTTTACCTTCACTGCTTTCACCTGCACGATCCAGTTTGTGGGAACACTGTTATTGGCAGCAGCCCGAGGAGAGTGGTTTCTACCGATCCTTGGAATGTTGGTGTTCTCAACAGTCTTTGCGTTGCCGTTCATTCTGATGGGCCTCTTCCCAACCTTGATTCGGCGTTCCCGTGGCCTTTCGGGCAACTGGATGGAACACCTGAAGATTGTTCTAGGAATTTTGGAATTAGGGATTGCTTGGAAGTTCTTCAGTAACGCTGATTTGGTGTGGCAATGGGGCGTGCTGGATCGGGAAGTAGTTTTGGCAGCTTGGGCGGTGCTGATGGTTGCGATTGCAGCATTTCTATTGGGACGATTCCCGATCAAAGGAATCCGAATTGGCCATCTGGGCCCAGGTTATCTTGGTTTTGGGGCAGTTTTCTTGATTTTTGGGCTTTACTTCGGATCAGGTGTGGTAGGGAAAGAGCTCAATCCCCTAGTAGAGAGCTACCTACCACCACCAATCCAGGGGACTGGTGATTTTGAGAAACTTTCAGCAGAGGCTGGATTAGTCTGGCATGATAACTTTCCTGAAGCCCTAGCCGTTGCTCAGGAAACCCAAAAACCGCTATTTCTAGATTTTACAGGGTATACCTGCGTGAATTGCCGCTGGATGGAGAAAAGTGTTTTTGCCAAACCAGAAGTGTTGAAGGTGTTTCAAGAAGAGTTTGTACTTGCACAGCTCTACACGGACGGAGGCTCCTTCCAGGAGGCGAACCGGGAGCTGCAAATGGAGCGCTTTAACACTTTGGCTCTTCCTTTTTACGTGGTTCTGAATGCCAGCGATCAGGAAATTAAACGTCATGCGGGCATTATCCCTGATCCAAAGGATTTCCTGACATTTCTGGAGTTTTAACCTTATTTTTTCTCTGTCTGAAAATTCACTTTTTTGCTGACGGGTTGAGTTTTCTTGTAATCGCGTTAATTTAGTGTCAAATTCCTCTCGAATTCTTTTTCTGACAAAAACTGTAACTAATTTTGGTGAGTGCTATGGAATCCCAAGCTTCGTATCGTCTATTGCTGGTTGAGGACTCTGAGGAACAACGTCTGATCGTTGAGCAGATGTTGCTTCAAATTGACAGCGAACGCTACCAAGTGGACTCTGCAGCTACTTATGCTGAGGCGCTTACATTTATACAGCGGCACAGCTATGACATGCTGCTGATCGATTTCTACTTGGACTCTCCCCACACCGCCCTCGATTTGATGCAGGAAGTTCGCTTGCTCAATTTACCTGTGGTTGTAATTACAGCGGATGAGGATCGCACAGTGTTCCTCCAGTGTTTCCAGAAGGGAGCAAAGGAATTCCTAAACAAGCCGGTCAACCTTGTTGAAATGCAGGTTCGTTTACGCTCAGTTCTGCATGCAAGAAACTACGAGCGATCTCTATTGGAAGAAATTCAGGAACGCCGACGGATTGAGATGCAACTCCGCCAGCAGGAACGTATGAATCGGATTTTGGTGGAGGCGTTTCCCCATCTGATCATGCGCTTTGATCAAGACAACACCTTACTGGATTACAAGAACGATCCTGATTGCTTGCTGGGGCCACCAGGCACCAAGGGCAAACTTCTAAAAGAACTGCCACTACCAGAAAATTTGCGGCGTCAGATTTCCCAGCTGACGCATCTTGTTCGTGAGTCAAATACAGATGAAGAAGTGAGCTACAGCACCCGAAATGAAGACTTCGAGTTGACTCGTTATGAACTGCAGGGGTATCCAAGTGAGAACAAAGAAGTGGTTGTCTTCCTGCGTACTTACAATGAGCAGGATGAATACTCGCTGCTCACCGCACATAACCTGACCATTAATCTGTCAAATAAGGAAGTTCGGCGAGGATCCAGCACCATCTATCTGAACCGAAAAGAATATCGGATGCTGCTCTATTTCATGAAGAACCCGAATCGTATCCTGAGTAAGGATATGATCCTGAATACGGTCTGGGGACATGATTATGAGCCTGAGGCAAGAGTGGTGGACACACTGATCGCTCGCTTACGCAAAAAGATTGACCAAGGATTTGAGCCGAAATTCATCAGTACGGAGCGTGGGGTAGGATATTCCTTCAGAACTTCTGACTGGCGTAAAGGACGTGAGGTCGCCCACGATTGAGCATGTGAAGAGCGGCGATTGCTTGGTACGAATTCCGCAACTGGTACCTTATTCACCTGAATTGACGGGTGGACAATGATTCGCTATTGAAGTCCTAATAACTGTTCCTGATTTTACTGCATGGCCACTGTCATCTCCTTTGCGAGCCAGAAAGGTGGGGTTGGTAAAACCACCTCAGCTGTTCACTTGGCAACGGCCTTCGCCCTTGGTGGCTACCGTACTCTGCTATTGGATCTTGATCCTCAAGGCTCCGTCTATTCAGCGATGGGAGTTAAGCAGAGAGTCATCCAGGGGACTCTTGAAATCTTTTGCAAGGACAGCACGACCCTTTCGGATGTTCTCTTGCCGACCAGCACCGAGAACATGCACTTGATCCTAAATGATGTGGATCGGCTGACGCACGAAAATGAATTGATGAAGGTGGCTGCCGACTACCACCACCTGCACCAGTGGCTTGCTCGCCATGCCCTTGGAGAGTTTGAATTCATCATCATTGACGTGCCTGCTTCTACAAATGCACTGAGCATCAATGCGATGGTCGCCTCGAATTTGGTGATTGTCCCGATGCAGTGTGAAGCCCTCGCTATCAAGTCTCTCAAACGCTTTCTCCTCGCCTTCAAAGACCTCCAAGCTAACATCGACCCAAATCTGCGGATTGCAGGGATTCTTCTGACGATGTTCGATCACGAAATTCCAGCTCACCAAAAAGTTTGCCGGCAGGTCTATCAAACGTTGGGAGAGAGTGTCTTCCAAACGATCATTCCTAAATGTCCCCAGGTACTGGACGCCAGCGCTGCAGGCATGGATGTCATCAACCGCAGCCTTAACTCGATCGGAGCAACTGGATACATCAGGCTGGCCAACGAAATTCTTGATCGATTCCGGCTTCGCTAGATCACACCTAATCGCTTTAATCCTTTCCGATACGCCTTGCGTTTAAAGCGCACGACCTTGCGCAAACCAACCTTAGGTCTCATCCACTTGAAACGGTCAAACTCCTGCTTGTGTCCTTTGTTACTCAAAGAGAGTGTTTCTGTTCCATGATTCAGTTGAACGAGGAACCAGCGTTGCTCTTGTCCCCAATACTGCCTCCAGCGATTCTTTTGTTGCATTCTCTTTAGGACAGCTTTAGGAAACTGGTAGCGAGTTCGCTTGGAGCTCTGTTTGAGAATCTTGACATCATTCGTCCCAATCTCTTCATTTAGCTCCCTCAGAATGGCTTGTTCTTCCGTTTCCCCTGGATCCACTCCGCCCTGAGGAAATTGCCAGCCTTTGCGTCGTCCATCCACCCTGTGGAACATCAAGATCTTGTCACCACGCTGATTGAGGATCACTGCTGCCACATTGGGACGAAACTTCATCATGCCACCTTGCTTTGCTCACGAAGGAAATAAAAGAAGCCAACTATGATGGCATTCAAAGATAAAAGAAGAAGCTCAAGACGGTATCCAAAAATCACTTGAGGAACAAACCCGCTGAGCAGTGATACGAGGTAAATCAAAAGTGAGACGCCACAGATGACGGGAATCAACAAGGGGGGATGCTCTCCATCTTTACTGAGGACTGCTAAGAGGATCATTGGGGCTAAGAGTGATGTTCCGGCAAAACTGACGGTAGCTAGCAATACCAACTCAGATGAACTCAGCACCGCCAGACCAAATGCCATGATCGCAAAGATCAGGATCGGAAGCTTGCGGAAAGAATGTGTTTGAATGGTAGGGCTAACCTCCGATTCCAATGCGAATAGCTGCGAGTCAGCTGTGGACATCGCTGCGGCAAGCAAGCCCACGACAGCTAGGGCACCAATAATTTCAGGTTGATCGTTAACAAGGGTGTTGACCCAGAATTCACCGGCTGACAAGTCCGGATAGTTGATGGCCCCATACATTCCAATTGCAATGGTTGGTGTAATGATGAGAAAAACGAAGACACTCATCCCCAACAACATCTCAATCATACTCCGTTCATCACGCATCACGGTGAATCGGGCAAAAAGCTGCGGTTGACTAATGGGCATTAGGACAATAGTTAGAAAAGAAGCCAATAGAAACTGAGTATTCAGGAGCCCCGTGGGGCCAGGAATGGAAAGCAATTTGGGGTTCCGCTCTTCGATTTGTTCAAACATGCTGGTCCATCCACCCATCTGATCCAGACAGATTGCAGCGATCAACAAAGTGATCGTCAGCAGAATGATTCCTTGAATTGCATCGTTGTAGATGATGGCCTTCAAACCACCCAAGTGGCTGTAAATTAGAATGGCTAGAAGGATAAATAGAGACCAGCACCAGTTTGGAATATCTACAGGAAAAGCGACTGACAGAAAGCTGGAAACCCCTTTGATTTGAATGGCTACGTAGGGTAGCAGAAACACAAAAATTCCAGCCCAGTAGATGAAACGAACCCAATCTGCATGATAGGTTTTTGCCAGCATTTCACTAACACTTTCAAACTCTTGTATGCTGATTTTCTCACGAACCTTAAGTCCAAACCAGAGTGCGAGAAATGCCATTGCCATGTCTGTGACACCCAGAAAAATCCAAGCGCCTACCCCATGGTTTCGAAAAAAATCAGGAAGCCCTAATAGAGTGAAAGTACTGAACAGCGTAGCGGAGAAAGTAAGAACTCCTAGGACACTGCCAATATTGGAATCAGCGAAGCGATAGCTTTGTTCACTGGCAGGTCCAACTTCAGCAATTTGAGAAAGACGTAGCGCATAGACAAGGGCAATGAGATATGCCAGCAGCAAGAGACCAAACCACATCAATCACTCTCATTCTGTCTGGTCAGGATAAAAGCTCCCCAGAGAGTGAGTAAGAAAAATCCGAATGAAATCAACATACCTAACCAAAGGGTACGTGGCATTCCCAACAGAATGGGTTCGATCTCATCTGGAACGAGAACAATGGGAGTAAAAGTCAAAGCGGCAAGTAGGACAGCAAGCAGGCAGCAAGTCCGCCACGCTGTTGGAGGTGTGGGCATGTGAATTCTCCGCATGCCATGTGAATCAGGTAGAAATGCAAATAAATTCAGTTTGGTAAGGACCAATCACTCGGTTCAAATTCTAGTAGGGAATTTAGCTTTTGATCTGCGTCTTTCACTAATTTTTGATCCATCTGCGGATCAGGAACCACTACCACGCTCATCCCGGCAGCCCTTGCTGCTTCAACTCCAGCTGGAGCATCCTCGAAGACCAAACATTCGCCTGGAGCCACCCCAAGTTTTCTTGCAGCAACCAGAAAGATATCTGGGGCAGGTTTCCCGTTTTGAATGTCAGGATGATCTCCGGTGACGATGGCATCAAACTCTGCAAACCATTTTTGATGTTTTGTGGTTTTGAGGGTGTATGCCTCTTTGGTTGAACTTGTCGCTACGGCTTGAGGGACTCCAGCCAACTTCATCCGCTGGGTCAGTTCGATAGCTCCCGGCATCGCCTCTGCTTCTGGGAAACGTTGGTTGAGTAGTGCTTTCCGCTCCGTAAGATAGTCTTCTGGCCGAATGGGCAATTCCAGTACTCGAACCAAGGTTCTTGCAGATTCGAGGGCCGGTCGCCCCAACATCTGTGACTTGATGGACCAGTCAAAATTTTTCCCGTATCGCGAGACAATCTGTTGTGTCACATCGGTGTAGAAATTTTCTGTATCCAGCAGCAGCCCATCCATGTCGTACAAGATGGCTTTGATCTTTGGAAATGAAGTCATAGATTTAGTCCCGAAGATAGCCACCAGTTTGCTTCCAGAGATCATAGTATTGACGTACTCCGTCTTCCAAAGAAGTCATTGGACGCTGATAACCTGCTTTACGTAGAAGATCTGTATCGGCTTCAGTAAATTCCTGATATTTACCTTGGAGGTGATCAGGGAACGGTATGATCTCGATCTGCCCTGCCGGTTCAAGCTGTTGTAGTGTGGTAGCGATGTCTTGGAAACTTCTTGCTTTCCCTGTACCCGCATTAAAGATTCCACTGCCCTTGGTCTGAAAGAAATGCAGGTTCATTTGCACGATGTCATCTACGAAGATGAAATCTCGCCGAAAGCCCTCGCTTCCTGCAAACAATTTCATTTTCTGACCTTGAGCAAGTTGGCCAAAGAGGTGGAAGGCGACAGAAGCCATCTTGCCTTTGTGGTTTTCCTGGGGGCCATAAACATTGAAATAGCGCAGGCCCAACACCTGTGAAGAAGCTTGGGATAACCGCAGCCGAACGTAGTTGTCAAAGGAGAATTTAGAGAATGCGTAAACGTTAAGAGGCCACTCACAGGTTCTCTCTTCACGAAATCCTGCGCTACCATCTCCGTAAACTGAGGCACTGGAGGCATAGAGGAAGTCGATCTTGTTTTCCAGCGAGTAGTGCAGCAAGGTTTTGGAGAACTGATAGTTGTTCTCCATCATGTAGCGTCCGTCTGTTTCTGTAGTCGAGGAGCAGGCACCTTGGTGAAAAATGGTCTGTACATTCTCTAATTTCGGCAATTCAGCTAGGAAGTCTTCTTTATCGAGAAAATCAGCAATCTTTAGGGAATTTAAATTTCGATGCTTATCGGCTTGAGACAGATTATCCACCACAAGAATGTCTTCAATACCAATCTGATTGAGTCCCCAGATCAGGTTGCTGCCAATAAAACCGGCCCCTCCAGTAACAATGATCATGTTGTCAGTTCTCGAATACGTTGAACAATATTTGTTGTTGAGCGGCCATCCAGAAAAGGCAATACCTTCACTACCCCTCCTCTCTTTGTGACGGAATCATAGCCCACGATCTCTTCGGCTCTGTAGTCACCCCCCTTCATCAGCACATCCGGTTCTAGCCATTCTATAAGCTCAAATGGAGTTTCCTCTTCAAAGAGTACGACAGCAGCAACCGCTTCCAGCCCACTGAGGACATATGCTCGATCGTTTTCTGGTACAATCGGACGGCTGCTTCCTTTCAACGTTTGAACTGAGGCATCGGAATTTAACCCGACAATCAATTTGTCAGCTTGCGCAGCTGAATCTTGCAAGTAGCGGACATGGCCTGCATGCAAAATATCAAAGCAACCGTTTGTAAAACCAATCCTTAGCCCAGCTTTTTTCCAGCTTTGAGCACGCTTTTTCGCTTCTTCCCAATCACAGATCTTTTTGATCGAATCTGCCATCAGTCCTCTGTGAAGCGCATCAATGAAAAGGCCGGACAGGACAGTTTCTCTCGACCACCGAGGCCTTCCAATTCAATGATGAAAGCAGCTTCATGAACGATGGTATCCAAACGCTGAACAAGCTGCGCTGCCGCAGAAATGGTTCCGCCTGTTGCCAAGAGATCGTCCGCCAGGAGTACTCGCTGGCCTGGTTGAAGCGCATCTTTATGAATTTCCAAAGCGTCCGTTCCATACTCCAGTGCGTATTCGACCCGTTCGACAGCCGCCGGGAGTTTCCCAGGTTTACGAATAGGCACGAAGGCAATCCCCAGTTCCAAGGCGAGTGGAGCACCAATGAGAAAACCCCTTGATTCAATGCCACAAACAGCGTGAAGCTCTGCATTTCGATAGCGACTGACCAGCAACTGAAGAGTCTCCTGAAATGCAGAAGGGTTACTCAGTAAGGTCGTGATATCTCTGAAGAGAATTCCGGGTTTGGGAAAGTCAGGAATTGTCCGGACAAGCGATTTGAGATGGGCAGCTGGTTCGTTCAATCAATGCTCCGAGGTGACAGGGAAGATGCTTAGTGAGTTTTTGAAGTTTGTGTAAAAGCAGCAAGATACAAGACCCCTTCCAAGATGCAACGCAAATACCCTCATGTTTCGGGGGGTCTGAGCGTTGCAGAAGAAGTTTATTTATTTTCTCAAAGCAATCTCAGATCTTCATGCTATTCTGAATAAA
>CAJXNF010000060.1 GCA_913056375.1 uncultured Pseudomonadota bacterium
GGGGTCTGGTTCAGCCGCACGTCGAGCCTGCCTCACAGTGGCAACATGATCCACATTCACATGCAGAGCGATCATTAAAACCTTTCAGGGTTCAGTAGAAGAGGGATTTGGAATTGTCACTCCTTCCACCAAGCGATGATTGTCCTGTCTTTCCGCGTCAGAGAGGGGAGTCGACTTTACCCAGAGGGAGATAATTGGCCACTGCTGTAACACGCTAACTTGCCTTGGAACAACTGGTTTAGGCGTGATTTGATAGCTACCCGGAGCGAATTCAAGTAAGTCTAATGTCCCGTATACGTCACTGCTATTGAGCGAATTCACTACTTCAGGTGGACCTTCGAGAAACAAGTTGAAGGTACTCGGGTTAATCAGTGAAACATATTCGGAGTTTCTAAAGTATATAGGTACATTGTCAAAGCGTTTCTTGACGGGTAAAGCTCCCAAAGTGATCTTTGCGCTATAATAATCAATCCCCTGATTCACGATCTGGAATTCTTGAGAAGGCAAATCAATTTTGACCAGCATGTCGATGGAACTGTCTAGATTATTCAGATCAATCTCTCTCGTCATCAACTGAGAAAGGGGATCCAGCAGGCGTTTCGGGCCACGAATTTTAGCAGTTGGGGGAACAATCTCAATCTGCTCCAAAAGATAGCCCGCACCCAGCTGTCCACTATAGCGTGCTTGTAGAGGCAACTCTTTTTCAATTAACTCTTCAATTACTAGTTCTACCTGATTAGGTGCAATTCTCTCAATATTCAGGGAGACAGGGGATTGCAGATTATCTGCTTCAACAGGAAAAGTATAAGTTCCAGGACGTGCTGTTTCCAGGTCAAGTAGCATCCGGATTTCTGCAGGATTCAGAGAACTACTTCGGCGCTGACTTACCGTGGCAGAGACATTGACTTGGGTGGGGTTCACTGACACCTGTAACATTGGTGGCAGATTCGTGAAGATGATTGGAGCGAAAAAGCTGACCTGAACCGGCTTCTCCTCTTGTTTAGCGAGGAACCAAACAGTTAGGGCCAGTATAATCGCGAGGACCTTGAATGGCAGATTATTCCGCATGCCAGCTTGGAATCGAACTTGGTTATGAAGAAGCTGCGGAATTCGGTGATGATTCTTCTGTACGACCAATGGAGAGACTGTCGTCAAGAAGAAAATCTTCTTCAGCAGGTGATTTCTTTGTTTTCATTGAGGATGTCTTGCCACTGAGCAAGCTAAATAACATTTGCTTTAGGTCTACCTCACTTTCTCTCATAAGCTGACCTTGAAAACCTAGGCTAATCTCCTTCCGTTCCTCTGAGACAATCAAGACCACAGCGTCAGTTTCTTCAGTCAAACCCAAAGCCGCTCTATGCCGCGTGCCCAACATTGTTGAGAGATTTTGATTCATAGAGACTGGCAAGATGCACTTAGCTGCGACCAAGTCTCCCTTACGGCCCAATATCACAGCACCATCGTGCAACGGTGATGTTGGATGGAAGATACTCAGTAAAAGGCTTTCGCTGACAAGGCCGTTAATTGGCGTCCCACGGTCAGTAAAATTTCGGAGCCCCACTTCCTTCTCAAAAACAACCAAAGCACCAATCTTTCGCCTAGCCATGGTCCGACAGGCTGCAAGAACTCTTTCAGCTACATCTTGCTGTTGAGCTCGGTTATCCCGAAAAAGAGTAATTAACCCAAACTGTGCCAATGCGTTTCGGATATCAGCTTGAAACAAAACAACCAGCACCAGTACCAGTGAGTTTGCCAAGTTATCCATCAGCAGTCCGGTAGCATCAAGCTGGAGAAACCTAGCCACCAAATAGAGCACCAGCAGGATGATCATCCCCATCAACATTGGGATAGTGCGAGTGCCTTTAATTAACAGTAGAATGCGATAGAAGAGAAAGGAAAGCAGAAGAATATCAATCAGATCTTGCCAGCGAAGGGGTGCCAGACTCCAAAAATCCATTTGGTAAGCTTTCCTCGGTCAGTTGATGGCAGGTGGATTTTTTAGAGTTTCGCGAACTAGATTCCCATCGATCGTTTCGGTCTCAATCAATTGTTCAGCCAAGTAGTCCAGTACTTGTCGATTCGTCTCCAGCAAGCTGAAGGCTCTTTGATAGGAATCATGCAGTAGACTCCGCACCTCTGTGTCGATCATCTTCACAGATGCATTACTGAACCACTTGTGCTGAAGCATATCCCGCCCGAGATAAGCGTTGCGCTCCTCGGAATAAGTCAAGGGTCCGAGTTCTTCACTCATTCCCCATTGGCAAACCATCTTTCGGGCAATCTCAGTAGCTTTTTTTAGATCGTCAGAAGCCCCGGTTGTGAAGCGATTAAAGACTAGATGTTCTGCCGCTCTGCCTCCCATGATCATCGCTAGTTGTCCAACCAGTTTTTTCTTTGAATAACTATGATGATCTTCGGATGGTAAGAGTTGGGTCAGCCCCAGCGCTCGTCCTCTTGGAATAATCGTCACCTTGTGAACAGGATCCACTTCTGGAATCGCAGCCGCTACAATTGCATGGCCAGCTTCATGGTAAGCCGTTGTACGCTTTTCGTCATCAGTAATTAGCAGGCTTCGTCGCTCAGCACCCATCAAAACCTTGTCTTTGGCGTATTCAAAATCGCCTGTATCGACCTGAGGTTTGTCATTGCGAGCTGCCCACAAAGCTGCTTCATTTGCGAGGTTTGCCAAATCAGCTCCAGTGAATCCAGGTGTTCCACGGGCAATGGATTGAAGATCAGTGTCTGACGAAAGCGGTATCTGCTTAGTATGGACTTTAAGAATGCTCTCGCGACCACGCAAATCTGGAGTTGGAACAACCACATGTCTATCGAAGCGACCAGGCCTCATAAGTGCTGGATCCAGCACATCCGGACGGTTTGTTGCCGCTATAACAATAATTCCTTCGTTTGGAGCGAAGCCATCCATTTCAACGAGAAGCTGGTTGAGGGTTTGCTCCCTTTCATCATTACCACCTCCGAGACCCGCACCACGCGCTCTTCCTACTGCATCAATCTCATCTATGAAAATGATGCAGGGCGCATTCTTTTTTCCCTGTTCGAAAAGATCACGAACTCGACTTGCACCAACACCGACAAACATTTCCACAAAATCGGAGCCACTGATGCTGAAGAACGGGACACCAGCTTCGCCAGCGATCGCTTTGGCCAATAAAGTTTTTCCAGTCCCGGGATCTCCCATCAAAAGCACACCTCTTGGAATCTCCCCACCAAGGTCACGAAACTTATCTGGATCTGAGAGGAAATCAACGATTTCTCCCAACTCATCCCGGGCTTCATCGATTCCCTGAACATCCGAAAAAGTAATCGGATTATCCTTCTTCTCCGTTACTTGAGTTCGGATCTTTCCAAAACTCATGGCACGATTGCCTCCACCTTGCATCTGTCTCATGAAAAAGATCCAAATCCCAATAATCAGCAGCATTGGGAACCAACTATTCAGAATTGCCAGGAACACGTTACCGCGCTCTGGAGGGCTCACTCGAATTCTAACATTGTTCTCACGAAGATTTTGGTACAAGCCAGGATAATCAGGCACCTGTGTTTGGAAGCGTTGATTTCCGTCTGTGATCCCGATCACATTGTTACCTTGGGCAACGACTTCCAAGACGGAGCCCGTCTCTACCTTGTCCATGAATTCTGTAAAGGAAATTCGCTGCTCGTTTCCAGAGCGAGAACCCATCATGTTGAAAAGAACCAACATCACCAGACCGATGATCAGCCATATTCCCAAACTACGAATCATTGAATTCACAGTTTCCTCTCCGTTAACATTTGGAATTTTAAAGAATTAGGGTGCGCCATTTTGGGTTTGCGATTTTTTTGGCGCAAACGGATCTTAACCAAAGAATTTATCTTAGCAGATAAATGAATTATTCCAGCGTTTTTCTACTACCTTGATGCTTTCATACTTGTCATGGAAGTGCAAGGTACGACACCCCGCAATGCAAGGCCCAGACATCGGATCTCAATTGGCCGAAAGAATAGCCTCAGCATGAAACACTTCCCGCAATCTTATCCTCTTGATCTTGGAAACGTTGGTGTCCTGTTGAGCGACTTTATCCAACAAGAAGAGATTGGTCTGCAGATCTGCAAAATTCTGAATGAAAACGAAATTCAAGCCCATTTACTCAGGTGGGATTCAGATGCACCCATACCACTGGATATGCTAATCACGGTTGGTGGGGACGGGACAGTACTCTATGCACTCAGTCATTTTCCAAATTGTCCTGTTTTAGCCATCAACTTTGGCAATGTCGGGTTTCTCACTGCAAGCAATCGCGAAGACTTGGGCACTGCTCTGCAGCAGGTTTTGAGTGGTCAGTATGTGATTAGCCATCGATCCATGATTTGTTGTGAGCATCCTAATGGTCAACTGCATGCCGTCAATGAGATTGTCCTGAAAGGTACAACTCGAATGCTTACTGTAGATCTGTCAATCAATCAAAAAGACATTAGAAGAATCCGTGGGGATGGAGTCATCGTCGGGACAGCAACTGGGAGTACTGCATATTTAATGGCTGCTGGTTCTCCAATCGTTATGCCTGAATTGCGCTGTATGATCATCACTGGTTTGAATGAATATGATTTCCGTTCGCGCCCTCTGGTTGTGACTCATGATTCCCTAGTATGCCTGGAAGTCAGCAAGGAAACTCGTGAGACGGATATTTTCCTAGCTGCGGACGGTGGTGAAAAAATCCCTTTGAAATTGGGTGACGAAATTACCATTAGAGAATCCGACCGTCAGGCCAAATTGATTTTTACTGATCCCAACTACTTTTTTCATAATTTATCTTCTCGCCTATCTTGGTAATGCTTGAATGAAGGCAAAAGTATTCTAGAACATGCGATCTTTACGCTGGTTACGACCATATCGTTGGCCATTATTAGTATCCATCTTACTTCATGTTGGATTCTTACTATTGCTCATAGGGACTCAACCAGCTTCTGGCAGTAATCGCAGAACCACCGTTCCTCTCTTGTCACTTAATTCAATCCCCGAACTTGGGAAAAGTCAGCCCAAGCGTCCCTCGTCCAAGGAACAAGCTAAGGAAAAAACAAAGGCTAAGGAATCCAAGAAAAGCACGGTCAAGGAAACTAAAGAAGATAAAAAAGACCCAAAGCCAACACCCCCCAATCCACAAGATAACAGCTTGGCAAAGGCTACCAAACAAATGGAAGAGATCTTGGATAAACCTCAGAATTCTGAGCCCCAGCCAGCTACTGAGCGATTATCTGAAGAAAAACCTGACACAACGAAACCCTCCGTTCAGCCTTCACTCACTGAACTTCCTGTACAAAAACAGAGCAATAAAAGTTCATCTCCAGCCACAACAAAGAAATCACCCAAAATCGTTGCGAGGAGTGGTTCCAACTTATTGGAAAATAATAAAAAATTAGCTGCAATCATTTCATCCGCCGCCCAACTTCCAGCCAAAGCACCTCCTGTTACCTCTCTACCCAAGCGCATTGAAACCAATCTCTTTGAATTACTTGCTGGTACAGAGTTAGTTCCTATCGGTGCTCCAACCCTAATGTCAGCAATGCAGGCTGCTCCAACAAGCGAGCAGCTGAGTGATCAAGAGGCTTTGGCCTACTCTGAGCAAATCAACAATGTTATTCTGGCCCTGTGGGATGTCCCCTTTCACTTGGTTGACAGCAATTTGACGGTAGTTGTACGCTTTACTGTGCAGCCCAACGGAAAAGTCATGAAATATCGAGTGGAAGATCTCTCTGGAAACAAAGCTCTTGATAATTCAGTACTGACTCTGATTCGTGACTTGCGTATGTTTCCCCCTCTTCCAGATTCATACACGCTGCCCATTTACGAATTCGGCGTTCGCTTCAGTCCAAAGCAGTTTCAATTCTGATCATGAAGATCTTTCGCATTATCCTGCTTTTCCTAGTTTTATCTGGTGTCTCAGGGAATTCACATGGAGTGGACTACTTTGATGTGAATAGCCCTAGGTTCCGACCATTACAGGTTGTCTTGGTAACCAATCCTCCCGGAGTAAGCAGCAAAAAACTCTATAATGCGATTAGAGAGAATCTTGAGCGGACTCTATTCTTCAGCGTAGTGGATCCTGTAGTTGCAGCTGCCAGCGAGCTTGCCTTCGTTTGGGATTTGCAACTGAGTAATCAGCGTCAAACTGTGCAGGGGATTCTGAAAGATCTTAAAGAACAACGCATTCGCAGAAATTTTGAGATCAAAATCAGGAATAGTGATCTGCAGCAAGCTGCTCGCGAACTCTCTGACCAGATGATTCAGGAAGTCCTTAATGTCCCTGGGTTGGGTCAAAGTCGGATTGCCTACACTGCCAAGCCACCAGGAAGCAATAAGCAAATTCGCCTTATCGACTTTGATGGTAAAGTGGACGAACGATTTTCTTACGAATTAGGAGCTTCAAACCTCGCACATTGGTCACCAGATGGCCAGATCCTGCTCTATACTCACTTTACCACAACCTCTACAGAATTAGCTCTGCAACCGGTTGATCGTCCTCAGGCCAGACTGCTCAGATTCCCAAGAGAAATTCAACCAATGGGAGGATCTTGGGGGCCAGATGGAGAAGAAATTCTGGTTACGGTAATGAAGGAAGGAAATTCAGACATCTTTCGGTATCAGTTAAAAACGGGGGAGATGTTTCCTCTAGTCAAGTGGCCAAGCCTGGAAACCTCTCCAGCATGGTCACCAGACGGTCAAACAATAGCTTTTGTCTCTGATCGGCAGAGATTTCGACAACCTGGAATTTACCTTTACGATATAGAAAGTCGGGAGGTAAAAAGCCTGCCTTTTAAAGGCAAATACTCAAGCGCGCCTCGATGGTCCCCGAATGGTCGTCAGTTGCTTTTTGAAGCCCAACAGGAAAAATATTTTCAGATTTTTAAGTACAACCTCGACACCGATCAGATTCAACAACTTACCTTTGGGCCCTTCAATTCTGAGCAGCCCGACTGGTCTCCGAATGGACAGCAAATCGTCTTCAGTTCAAGACGTGGAGGAGTCCACAAACTCTATTTTATGTCGGCTTATGGCGGTCGCACAATTCGTGTCACCAATCAGCCTGCTGGGGTTGCGGAAACAGCTCCAGCATGGAGCAAGTAGGTTTATATGAAGCGCACTCCACAAGTATTCATCATCCTTCTTTTCTGTGCGGCACTTCTTGGGTATTCATCATTAGTTTCAGCACAATCGAATCTTGATGCTCAAGTGGCAGAACTGCAAGCAAGTATGGAGAGGCAAGATAAGATCCTTAAGACTCTTCAAGGATTGACAGCTGAACAAGCAAGAACTCAAGGAGAGTTAAATCGTCTTCCACTTGCAGTCGAAGACCTTGATGAAGTCCGCAGAGATATTCGGGTGATTGCGGAGAGCCTTCAGCAACTTCAGAGGGACGTCGATAATCTTCGTCGAGATCTGAAACAAACCCAGCTCACACCAGCACCAGCCAGCCAAAATCCAGGAGGTGGTGAGCCGCTGGTCATCGGACTATTGGCTCTACAATCCGGAGACATCAACCGGGCTGTTGACCAGCTGCAACCCCTGTTGACTGGTAATAACGACTACCGTAAAGATGATTTGCTAATGGTTTTGGGGAATGGCTTCTTGCAAAGTGGTTATCCAGAACAAGCAGCTTCCCACCTGAGCACACTGGTGCGTACTTTTCCGCAGAGCCAGCACTTGCCAGCAGCTCTTTTCTCACTGGGGCAGGCGTTCGGTGACATGCGGGATGAATCTCGCAAATATACCATCTGGAAAGCCTTGATTGAAGAGTATCCGAACCACCCGATGGCCCTCAAGGCAACTCGTTCTCTGGAAGCGATTCTCCGTTGAAGCGTCGCTCTCGCCTTGCTCAGAGACTCCAGGAGGCGCTACTAGAAGCAGAAGTACCTCTTCAAAGCAGCTTCCTACTTTGTGTCAGTGGGGGAAGCGACTCGATGGCACTTCTACACCTCTTCAAAGAAATTAGCCCTTCTTCTCAACTCCACATTCTGCATTGCAACCACGGAGTACGAACTGAAGCCTACCATGATGCGGTCTTTGTTGAGGAACAGGCCAAATTGCTCCAAATTCCCATCCACCTACGAATCCACGGAGGCTTGAAGCAGTTACCCAGTGGCTTTCAAGCAGTCGCCAGAGAATGGCGCCGTCAGGAAGCTGAACGTCTCTGTAAATTGCTGAAACTTTCTTTCATTGTGCAGGGCCACCATAAGGAGGATCAACTAGAAACTCGCGTACATCGAATTTTGCGCGGAACACACCTGAGCAATTTACAAGGAATACGGGTGAAGCAAGGACACTGGCTCCATCCTCTCCTTGGCTTCACAAAGCTAGAGCTCAGAAATTATCTCCTCAAAAATGATCTACTCTGGAAAGAGGACCCAAGCAATGCCGACAACAAGTACACTCGAAATTATCTAAGGCATGAGGTAATCCCCAAACTGCAACAAGTTGCGGGGGGAGCATTGGAACAAAGGCTTGAAGAACTCTCCCTACAAAGCTTGGCTTTGCAGGAACACCTTCATGCTGAGCGTGAGACTATCTGGACCAAAGTATGTGTCCAAGAAGCCGATGTCCTAAAGCTCCGTAACCTAGAATTAATCCGATTATCTGACCTAGTCTGTTGGGAGATTCTTCATCACTGGTTAAAAATGAATCACCTTAATCCCAGCTTTGAGCGATTGCAGGGTTTAGCCAAACAGGTCAAAAAATCACCTC
Organism: uncultured Pseudomonadota bacterium; assembly: GCA_913056375.1. Lineage (GTDB taxonomy): Bacteria > SAR324 > SAR324 > SAR324 > NAC60-12 > JCVI-SCAAA005. The sequence goes on from CAJXNF010000060.1 coordinate 8,738, forward strand.
GCACCCCTTGGTGCTGGCAGATTGGAAAGGGTTGGCAAGTTCGATCCAAAAGTAGCCAGCTGACTCTTGAACAAATCGTTGACGCTTCAACAAAGGTACTGCGTGATTAGATTCAGCCTACAGGCTTGAACTCGATTCTTCCGTTTCTCAGTTGAACATTGAGTTTCTGCCCATCTTTGATGGTTCCCGAGAGAAGAGCCCTTGCCAAAGGAGTTTCGAGTTCCTTCTGAATTGCTCTTTTCAGCGGACGCGCTCCGTACAGTGGATCAAACCCTGTTTCACTCAGCAATTTCATAGCATCTGGGCTCATCTCCAGTTCAATTCTGCGCTCATCTAGTCTCTTCTGTAATCTCTTCAACTGGATCTGGACAATTTCCAGCAAATCTTCTTGTTGCAAAGGATGAAATACAATCGTGTCATCGATTCGATTGAGGAACTCAGGACGGAAGTGTCCCTTCAACTCGGCCAGTACAGACTGTCGAATAGATTGAAAATCTACTTTGTTATGGGTTTGCTCCATGATCCTTGTGGAACCAAGATTGGAAGTCATCAGAATAAGTGCATTGCGAAAATCTACAGTCCTGCCCTGAGAGTCTGTCAGTCGACCATCCTCCAAAATCTGTAGTAAAATATTGAAGACATCGTAATGAGCCTTTTCAATCTCGTCGAAGAGAATGACACTGTAAGGTCTCCGGCGAATCGCTTCGGTTAACTGACCTCCTTCTTCATAGCCCACATAGCCTGGAGGAGCACCGATCAGTCGAGCCACAGCATGTTTTTCCATATACTCGGACATATCGATCCGCACCATGCTTTGCTCATCATCAAAGAGAAACTCTGCTAATGCACGGGCTAACTCGGTCTTCCCCACCCCAGTTGGTCCAAGAAAAATGAAACTTCCGAGGGGTCGCTGTGGATCATTGATGCCAGAACGTGCTCTCAAAACTGCATCTGAAACAGTCTCAATTGCTTGATGCTGTCCCACTACACGCTGTTGTAGATGCTCAGGAAGGCGGAGTAATTTTTCATGCTCACTTTCCAACATTCTACTGACAGGAATTCCAGTCCATCGAGCCACAATCTCAGCAATGTCATCACTGCTGACTTCTTCACGTAAGAGTTGGTTCTGATGCTGCTCCGCAGTAATCTGAGCTTGTCTAAGCTGATTCTCCAGATCTCTCAAAACTCCGTATTCCAATTTGGCGGCTTCTTCCAAATTGTAGTTTCGCTTTGCCTGTTCAATTGCAAGTCGGGTTTCCTCGAGTTGCTTTTTCAAATCGCTCAAGGATTGCAATGATTCTTTTTCCTTACTCCATTGCAGCGTCAGCGTGTCCATTTTGTTCTGCAAATCTGCCAACTCACGACTGAGAATCTCGAGACGCTGGATAGAGGCTGAATCCTCTTCTTTCTTCAAAGCTTCTTTTTCAATTTCGAGTTGCAGAATTCTTCTCGAAATTTCGTCCATCTCTGCCGGCATTGAGTTGATCTCAACTCTAAGTTTTGCAGCGGCTTCATCCATCAGATCGATCGCTTTATCAGGTAGAAACCGATCAGCGATATAGCGATTGGAAAGGGTAGCTGCTGCAATGAGCGCGTTATCCTTGATCCGAACACCGTGGTGAATTTCATAGCGTTCTTTCAGACCCCGTAAAATTGAAATGGTATCTTCAATGCTTGGTTGATCGACCAAAACTTGCTGGAATCTTCGCTCCAACGCAGGGTCTTTTTCGATGTGTTTGCGGTATTCATCCAGCGTGGTTGCCCCAATACAATGCAATTCACCCCGGGCTAGCATTGGCTTCAGCAGGTTACCGGCATCCATAGCACCTTCTGTCTTCCCCGCTCCAACTACGGTGTGTAGTTCATCTATAAACAGAATGATTTCACCATCAGATTTTTGGACTTCCTGAAGAACAGCCTTCAGGCGCTCTTCAAATTCACCTCGATACTTGGCACCGGCAATCAAGGCTCCCATATCCAGGGATACGATACGTTTATCTTTCAAACTATCGGGAACATCATTACGAACAATTCTTTGGGCCAAACCTTCCGCAATTGCTGTTTTACCAACTCCAGGTTCCCCAATCAGCACAGGATTATTCTTTGTACGACGAGATAGAACCTGCGTAACTCTACGAATTTCATCATCTCTTCCAATCACTGGATCAAGCTTGCCTTCTTGAGCTTGCTTGGTGAGATCCTGTCCATATTTTTCTAAAGCTTGGTAGGTTTCTTCTGGGTTCTGTGAATTAACCCTTTGATGGCCTCGAACTTCCTCCAAAGTCTTACGAACTCTCTCCTTGG
>CAJXNF010000061.1 GCA_913056375.1 uncultured Pseudomonadota bacterium
GTACTGGGTTGCGTGCCACTGCTCCAATTTTGGCCGATGGTAGAACTTTTCTTTCTAGCCGGGGAAAACGGCGAGAATCGTTTTGGTCCAGAACCCATAGGATTTGATTCTACAAACAATCCTACCTGACTTCTTCCTTGCGCAATTGTGGGTTTCCCTGCAAGGTGAATGCTTCTCACTATTGATTCGAATCCTTACAAAAAAATCTGAATGCAAGACCAAATTCGCATCCTCAAACAACAGGCTTTAAACGATCTTCAGCAAGTGGACAACACGGAATCCCTACCTGGTTGGTTTCGTGATTATTTGGGGAAGAAGGGAGCGGTGACGGCGCTGCTCAAACAACTCGGAACCGTTGCTGCTGAAGAGCGTCCCCAAGTTGGCAAAGCTATCAATGATATGAAAACAGAATTGCAGGATTCCTTCGATTCTTTACAGGAGCGGTTGCGCCAGCAAAAGATGGAAAAGGAGATCGCTTCGGATTCAATTGATGTCACACTACCTGGACGACCCTTTCCGACCGGACATCTCCATCTGACTACACAGACCTTGCGCAAAATCTATCAAATCTTTGCTGAGATGGGCTTTCAGGTGTACGAGGCTCCGGATGTGGAAACAGATGCCTATAATTTCCAGGCACTCAACATTCCTGAGTACCACCCTGCAAGAGACATGTGGGATACCTTCTGGGTCAATAAGGAAGTGGTTTTGCGAACCCACACCTCTCCAGGCCAGATCCGAGCGATGAAGGAATTTGGACCAGAACCCATTCGGGTGATTCTACCCGGTAAATGCTATCGATATGAGCAGATCACTCCTCGGTCTGAACATCAGTTCTATCAGGTCGAAGGTTTGGTGTTAGGTCACAAGATCCGGATGACAGATCTGATCGGGGTGATGAATGAGTTTGCGCGTAAGATGTATGGTAGCGAGCGCAAGACGCGGATTCGTGGTAGTTACTTCCCATTCACAGAACCGAGCATTGAGATTGATATGGACTGCATCCTTTGCGCAGGAGAAGGCTGCCGGGTTTGCAAGTACACATCTTGGCTGGAGGTGGCTGGGGCTGGGATGGTTCATCCAGTTGTCTTGAAAAATGGGGGCTACGATCCCGATGTTTGGAGTGGCTTTGCTTTCGGTATGGGAGTGGAGCGTCCAGCGATGCTCAAGCATGGCATCCGTGATATCAGATACTTCTACGGTAACAACCTACAATTTCTGCAGCAGTTCTGAGTTTGGTACTTCTCCGCCTGTTGTTCTGCTAGCGATGATCTCTCCATGACTGCTCTTCTTGGGCTACGTAACCTGAGCAAACGCTTTGGTTATCGCACAATTCTCCAGGAACTGAATCTGGATATTCAAGCGGGAGAATGTGTTCTCCTGCTAGGGAACAACGGGGCTGGCAAGTCTACGCTGTTACGACTCTGTGCGACTCTGCTCAAGCCGCAGCAGGGGGAGATCCTGTATGAGGGAATGCCCATTGATGAAGATAAGCATCGCTACCTAAGAGATATGGGTAGCATTGCCCACGAAAGCCGCCTCTACGGAGATCTTACCCCAAGAGAAAACCTTCACCTCTTTGGTGTTCTCTATGAACTGAAGGATTTGCCACAGCGAATTCCTCAAGCACTGCAGGAGGTTCAACTCAGCCACGCTATCGACCTCCCCGTCAAGACCTTTAGCAGTGGAATGACCAAACGGACGGCAATTGCGCGGCTGTTGTTGCAGCAACCGAAGCTCTTATTGCTGGATGAACCCTATACAGGATTGGATCAGAATTCAGTTCGATGGTTTCAGGAATATCTCCTTGATTTTAGGAACCAGGGAGGAACCTTGTTGCTTGTGACCCATCAACTGGAACTTGGATTGGAGTTGGCTACCCGGGTACTCCTGCTCAGTCACCGCAAGATAATAAAAGATCAATCTGCCTCCACGATGAATCTCTCCGAATGCCAGCAATGGCTCAGTCAGTCATGATCCAAACTCTCACCCAGATTGATTCTGTAGAACAGCTAGAAAAGCTTCCACCCGATTCTGTTTCAGAGGTGATTCTCGCACACAAGCGATTGAGTCGCCTTGGAAAATTGGAAACAGAACCGTTGCTAGAACTTGCTGAACAGGCTCATAAAAAGGGCCTTAGGGTCTATCTGCAGTGGGATCTGCTGGCAACAGAAAATGACTTTCGACGAATGTTGCAGGAGGTTCTGGAGCAGATCCCCTTGAGTTCATTTGACGCAATCCGTGTGCAAGATGTTGGCGCCTTGGAATGGTTGAGGCAACATCCTGCCAAGCCTAAGATTCACTGGATTGCTGAGACAGGCCACCATAACCTTCCCAGCCTGCAGCGCTGGGTTGCCTATGTGGGATCAGCGTTAGAACGAATTGTTCTTTCGACAGAATTACCCCTCCCAATTCTAAGCGAGTACTGCAGAGAACTATCTGTCTCCTGTGAGTTGTTGGCTGTGGGGCGCATTCTATTGTTCTATAGTCCTAGAAAACTACTTTCTCCGGTCCTTGGTGCTCCAACTGAGATGACTCTGGCCACAGTGACTTCGACAGATCAGCACCATCACGAATTTCCAGTTTTGGAGCACCAGCATGGAACCCTGATGTTCCACCATCGGGATCTTTTCTTATTGGATCGGATTGAAGATCTGCGAACGAGTGGGCTGCGCTATTTGCGTTTTGACATACAACACATGGAACCGCGGATCTGGTTACCTCAGCTACAGCAAGTGGTTAGGGACGGTCTGGACTCAGATGGTAAACAAATCAGATCTAGTTGGCCAAGGCAGACAACGCAGGGATTTTTCAGAGCAAATCGAACTGAACGTCCGATTGAAAAATTGAAAAATCCCAACCTGCGTTATTTGGATGGAGAAGTGGTTGGATATGTTCTGGAAGTGGCGAGTCGAGAATATATGGCGGTTGCCAGTCGGCGTAGTTTTGCTCGGGGCGATGAAATGATTTTGATTACACCGGAAGGGAAACGAATCCCTTTTGTAGTAGAAGACTTGCGGAATTGGGAGCAGCAGGAGGTAGAGGTGGCAGAGGTAGGAGGCTTATGGCTGCTTCCTCACGAGCGTTCAGCCACAGCCCAGTCTTTGCTTTATTTCGCAGAGTTTTTTTCAGATGGAGATTGAGGAGATATTCGAGTATCCCGCAGCAGATCAGAAACTCCCTTTTCTGACATTCCCATGAAGGCCCCAACGGTAGCTCCCATGATGCCTGCCATTGCGGCGCCGATTCCAACGCTTGTGCTCACTCCCAGTTTCATTGACTCATCCATCATGTCCAATGCTGATTCGGCAAGCTGCTGGCTAGCTTCTGCAGCTTCAATCGCGTTTTGAGCAAGCTGCTTGTTGAGCTGAAGAGCCATCGTTGCTGCACTCACTTGAGAGGCTTTTACACGATGCTTGGGCAGACTGGAGTTGGCGAGCTTTTCAATTTCACTTAGGTTGTCACTGAAAAGACGTTCGGATAGATCACTCAATGAATCTTCATCCAATTCACGGATCATCTGATAAAGCAGTTCAATCTCACTACGTCCAAACAGCAAAAACACGGGATTGACGTTAAGAGCTAAGGCAATTCCTGCAATCGTGGAAAGTCTTGGATCAACTTCCCCTCTCTCAATTTGAGCAATGGCAGTGGTCGAGTGTCCTGAATCTTCTGCCAGTTGCTCTTGGGTGTAGGTGCGTCCGAGCACTTTTGCTTTTGCTTTGCGCGCCGAGATGATGTTTTTCGCAAGAGTAGCGCGAAGCTCTTCTTTGATTTTAGAGCCATCTAGGGCTTCCGACACATGAGTATTCATTGCTTATCCCGCCAGAAGTTACCCTGATTTGATACGATTCCCGATCCTAGTTGCTGATACTGTCGGATTCGTTCGTACACATTCCCAATAGCGTTCGATTGTAATTGCTCTAATGCCTGAGTCGATTGGGATGAGGGCAAAATTGCTCCCCACATCCCAATGGGTAGCCGAGCCAGCGCTTTTTGCCAGGCTTCGATTGTAGCCAGGTTCTCATCAAAATTGCGCTGCAGTACTTGCCAAACTGGAAACATCGATTCTCCATCTAAAAAGATACAACAAGTCCTTAAAAACGTTGGGAATACTATGTCTCTGAGACAAGCATTGGATTAGCGGTACAATAGTGGGCTTGCTATTAAATTACAAGAATAATTGCTTTTTAAGCAACTAGGAATGATTTGGCGATTTGTAATTGAAAACGGAGGAAAGTGATGAATTTAGGAGGGGTAGGCATCTCTGGCAGACGAGATGCCCTTCAAGCTTGAGGAAACTCAGGAGCAGCCGCTGGTGTGACCACAGGAGACGCATTTTAGACAAGCTCCATTCCGGACCATGGTAAATTGACCACAATTTCCGCAGTTCTCGCCTTCGTATCCCTTAGTCCGAGCTTCACGAATCAATTCATTGCGGCTGCGTCCTTCCATGTTCCAGTCACCCAGCAGAGAGAGCATCCCATGATGTGAGAGATCACTATCACTGGTTTCTGTTGCTAAACCGTTTCCGTTGTAGCTGCCTTGCGCAGCTTCCACATCTCCGACAGCAGGTTCTTCATCAGTTGTTCGAGCAAGGTAGGCCTGACTTTCTTCCAAGGTCAGTGTTCGCTCAGAGACAACCTTCTCATCATGATACTCTGGTGGACTGATTTGCTTACCATAAGAGTGTAGCGAACTGGAGCGTAAGTCTTCTGGAGCGACGTGGGCTAGATCAGTTCGGTCCAGGTAAGTGATGGCTAGTTCACGGAAGATATAATCAATGATTGAAGTGCTGACCTTGATCGCATCATTACCCTGAACCATGCCGTTTGGCTCAAAGCGAGTGAAGACGAAGGCTTCAACATATTCTTCCAAGGGTACGCCGTGCTGCAATCCCAAGGAAACTGCAATTGCAAAGCAGTTCATCATACTCCGGAATGCAGCTCCTTCCTTATGCATATCCAAGAAGACTTCACCCAGTTGTCCATCTTCATACTCTCCGGTTCGCAAGTAGAGCTTGTGGCCACCGATGGTCGCTTTCTGTGTATAGCCCTTGCGTCTGCCGGGCAGTCTTCTACGTTTGGCAATGTAGCGATGAATGACTTTCTCAGCGATGCGTACTTCGCGGGGTTGTGCAGGAAGTAGCTCTTCATCCAACTCTTCATCAAAATCACCAATATCCTCAACGGCACTGGTATTCAGTGGTTGGCTGAGCTTTGAGCCATCTCGATAAAGAGCATTGCACTTGAGTCCAAGCTGCCAGGAGAGATGGTAGACTTCTTTGATGTCCTCAACAGAGGCTTGTCCAGGTAAATTGATGGTTTTTGAAATGGAACCTGAGATAAAAGGCTGTGCAACGGCCATCATGCGTACATGGGATTCGGCAGATAGGTAGCGTTTTCCTTTCTTGCCGCACTTGTTGGCACAATCAAATACATCGTAGTCGGATCGCTTCAGATGAGGTGCGTCCTCAACAGTCATGGTACCGCAGACGTAGTCGTTGGCGGCATCGATTTCTGATTCTCGGAAACCTAGGTGTTGAAGAATGCTGAATTCTGGATGATTCAGTTGATCTTCACTGATTCCCAAGGTCTTTATGCAGAAATCATCGCCGAGTACCCAACGGTTAAATACAAATCGTATGTCAAAGGCTGCGGGCAATTGTCCTTCGATGATTTGTAGCAATTCTTCGGTGAAACCCTTCTGACGAAGCACCTCTGGATTGATGCAGGGACTGCCACTGAGAGAACCGCGCCCCTTGGTGTAATTGACGATGTCCTGAACCTGTTGCTCGTTATAACCCAATTTGACGAGGGCAGGTGGGATCGACTGGTTGATGATCTTGAAATATCCCCCACCAGCGAGTTTCTTGAACTTGACCAACGCAAAGTCGGGCTCAATTCCGGTAGTGTCACAGTCCATCAGTAATCCAATAGTCCCCGTAGGAGCAATGACTGTCACCTGAGCATTACGGAATCCATGCTGTTCGCCGAGTTCTACAGCTCGATCCGCATCAGCCTGTGCTGCTTGCAGCAACTCAGGGGGACAATGCTGACTGTCAATAGCCACTGGCTTGATGGTCAGCCCTTCGTATTCGCGATCTGAGGCACGGTAAGCGGCCCTACGATGATTTCTCAGAACACGCAGCATTCCATCTTTATTTCTTTCATAGCCTGGGAATGGACCCAACTCGGACGCCATTTCTGCAGAAGCTGCGTAAGCACTCATGTGCATGATACAGGTGATTGCTCCACAGATTGCTCGGGCCTTCTCTGAATCATAAGGAATGCCATTGACCATCAGGAATGTTCCCAGGTTTGCGTAGCCAAGACCAAGAGTTCGGAACTCGTAAGACAACTCTGCAATTCGGCGACTTGGGAATTGAGCCATCAGGACGCTGATTTCGAGAACAATGGTCCAAAGTCGAACGGCGTGCCGGAAGCGCTCAATGTCCAGTTCTCCATTCTCATTTTGGAAACGAAGGAGATTCAGGGACGCCAGATTACAGGCAGTATCATCCAGAAACATGTATTCACTGCAGGGGTTCGATGCTCGGATGGGGCCGTCTACTTCGCAAGTATGCCATTCGTTGATGGTTGAATCGAATTGTAAGCCAGGATCGGCAGAGGCCCATGCCGCGTAAGCAATCTGTTCCCAAAGTTCACTGGCTTTTAATGTCTGGCAGGCTTTGGGTTCACGTTCTTCCTCACGAGACTTTACCAACTCTGTTCTCCAGTACAACGACCAGTCCTGATCCTGCTCAACAGCAGTCATGAAATCGTTGGTGATGCGAACAGAGTTGTTTGCATTCTGCCCAGCCACTGTGCTGTAGGCTTCTGAGTTCCAATCGGTATCGTACTCATCAAACTCGACGCCAGTGTATCCCTGTTTAGCGAGGTGAATGATTCGCTCTACATAGTTCAAGGGCATACTGGAAGCACGAATTTGTAGGAGAACCTTGCGCAAGTGCTTGTTTTTACGACGGTCAAAGCGTTCAGAAATCTCAGGCCAGGAGTGGCAGGCCTGGAAAAGCTCATTGATCAGTGATTTGATCTGCTTCGAACCAGCAACCAGAGCGGCAACCTTCTGTTCTTCTTTCACTTTCCAGTTGACGAACTGTTCAATGTCTGGATGGTCAACATCTAGGCAGACCATTTTGGCTGCACGGCGTGTGGTTCCTCCAGATTTAATTGAGCCAGCGGCTGTGTCGCCGATCTTTAGGAATGACATCAAACCGGAAGAGACACCTCCGCCAGACAGGGGCTCTTTGCCACCACGAAGATCCGAGAAGTTGGATCCCGTTCCAGAGCCATATTTGAACAAGCGAGCTTCTCTAACCCAGAGATCCATAATCCCTCCCTCTTGGACCAGATCGTCCTTGACGGATTGGATGAAGCAGGCATGTGGTTGGGGATGACTGTAGGCATCTTCAGATTTTTTGATCTCCTGAGACTTTGCATCGACGTAATAATGTCCCTGGGCGGGCCCTGTGATCCCATAGGCCCAGTTCAAGCCGGTGTTGAACCACTGTGGAGAGTTAGGTGCCACCATTTGGTTGGCGAGCATGTAGCGAAGCTCGTCATAGAAAGCCTGACTCGAAGACTCATCATTGAAGTAGCCATACTTGTGTCCCCAATACGTCCAACATCCAGACAAACGATCAAAGACCTGACGAGCATCATTCTCTGAAACCATTTTCTCATCTGCTGGCAGCTTAGCTTGCTTGGTTTGATCGGGTACTGAGGCCTGTAACCAGCTTGGAATACCTTCTTCCGAGCGTTTACGACGATGTTTGGGGATGCCAGCTTTTCGGAAGTACTTTTGGGCCATGATGTCAGAAGCCACCTGGGACCAGGTTTTAGGGACCTGTACGTCTTTCCATTCGGCGACAACCGATCCGTCGGGGTTGCGGATGACCGAGCTGCGGGATTCAAAATCCAGAGAAGCATAGGGGTCTTTTGCAGCTTGAGTGAACAATCGATCGATCTTCATAGCCTTACCTGGGAACAGCGTTGTGGACTCAATGGTGTTTTGCAGACAGAAAGGGAGCGATGCAGGAACGTGCAAATGAGGGATGCGGGGGAGCGTGTAATGAGAGACGTCTCCGGTGCCCCTGAACGGTCACCGTTCTCATCCATGAGATGAAAGCGGATTATTACGGTAGCCAATCTTCCAAGAGAAAGCAACGCCCCAACTGACCTCACAGAGCTAAGTTAGCGATATCGCTAATTAATTTTTTTTATTTATAGTAAGTTACTGATTTATCTATTGAAAAATAAATCTTTAGAAAATCGTTAGTGGAAACAAGGATATGCGAAAACTGGGCTGGAATCAAAGATGACCAAAAGTTTCCAAAAACGAAGACCTACTAGCTCTTGGATCGTCGATACAACACAGGGTTGAGGGTAGCGTCATTATACATTTTCATCTGCCGATAGATCTTCATTTGTTTTCGTCCATGTAGCAAATCCTCCCAAAGTTGGCTGAGAGCATTGCCAAGATCAGAACGCTGCTCCTTGAGCACCAACAGCTTTGCCTGGCAACGTTGTCGATGATCCTCAGCCGCATCTGCCCGGTTTACCTGTTCCTCCATGTGGAAGATTTTTAGTGCACTGATGGACAGCCGATCAATAATGCTGCCTGGGGTTTCGCTGTTGATGGGTGTATTGGTAGATGGCTTGGCAATTTCCTGCAGATGCCCTAGCAGGCACTCATCCAACTGTTCAATCAAGTCGTTCCGTTGCTGATTGAGCTTGTCTATGTTTCGTTTCACCTGGGCGATGATACGATCTGTTGCGTCAGGATCCCTAGCGAGGTCTTCTTCATGCCAAAGCGAGAAATTCGCCCAATGCTGACGGTCCAGCAAGCTCTCAAAGTCAATGTCCTCTGTGACTTCGTAAGGGGCTTGATGCCAACGATCTACAAGATCCAGTTGCCGTGTAAGAAACTCAGGAACGGGAGGGATCATGATGAACACGTGACATGGATTTGAGTCGAGTTTCTGGTGATTCAATCTGTACGATCCGGGCCCCAACCTTTTCTTCGACAACAACCGTTTGTGCTCTGGCGATCTGACGGTCATTAACCCAAACTTCCAGCGGTTCTTTCGGTTTGGAGTCTAGTTCAATGACGGAGCCTTGTCCCAAGCGCAGTACTTCACTGATATTCATCATGCACTCTCCCAAGATCAACCTTGTCTCCAGTGGGAGATCCAGTAACTGCTCGGTCTGGGGATGTCTAACAGCCGAAAGTTTCCCAATCTTTTGTGTGGAATCGAATTGATTTGCCATGAAGCTTTTTTCAGTTGGCCATGATTGAGTAACCACAATCTACGTAGATCAGTTGCCCCGTGATTCCACTGGCAGCATCACTTAGTAAAAACGCAGCAGCGTTTGCTACTTCGGCTTGGGTAGCGGTTCGTTTCATGGCAGAGTGTTCACCAGCAACTCGGATCATCTCAGAAATATCCTTGATGCCTGCTGATGATAGAGTGCGTATCGCACCAGGAGAAAGAGAGTTGATTCGTATGTTTTCGGGGCCCAACTCCCTTGCCAGATAACGCGTACAGGATTCAAGAGCTGCTTTGGCAGGCCCCATCACGTTGTAATTTGGAACGGCCAGGGTGGAACCAATAAAACTCATGCTGACGATGCTTCCTCCACCACGCTTACGCATCATTGGAATGACTCCCTTCGCAAGAGGAAGCAAAGAGTACGCGCTAATTTCCATTGCCTTGTTGAATCCGTCCCGCAAGGTTTCAGAGAAGGGCTTGCTGAGGTCTTGGGTGTCTGCATAGGCGAGACTGTGTACCAAAAAGTCTAATTCTCCCCACTGCTCGTCCACCTGCTTGATTAGCGCCTCAATCGACTCGTCAGAGGCTACGTCACATTCAGCGATCAGCGTAGCGTTGGTTTGCTCTCCCAATTTACGAACATTAGCTTCAAAACGGCCTTTGGGGTCACGCAGGAAGGTTAATCCCAATTCAGCACCCTGTTGGTGTAGTCGTTCTACGACGGCCCAAGCGATACTGCGCTGGTTGCCAACACCGAGTACCAAACCTCTTTTTCCAGAAAAATCAATCATCTGTTTTCATCCATTCCAGGGGAACGTTTAGATGTGCTAGATGAGCCAGGTGCCCAGCAGCAAATGTTTTCAAACGCTAAAGCTCTCGTGCGAAAAATCAAGGAGATTCAGGTGAATGAAAATGTCCAATAGCTTCTCCGAGGCGAACCGTTTGGCCTAACTCAAGTGAATTCAACTCGACTTGGTCTTTTCGGAACAACAAAACCACGGTTGATCCAAGCTCAAAGCGCCCAAGTTCTTCACCAGCTTTCAAGGGATACGGTGTAGGAAGAGCTGCCTTGAGGATTTTAGCACCAGGTTGGTTCGAGTAGGTTGTGTGATATACGGTACGAATCCTTCCGACTACAGTAGCACCAACCTTGACCAGTGCACACTCGCCATATTCTGTATCAATGTATGAAATCCAACGTTCATTCCGGGCAAAGAGCCTTGGTACAAAAGCCAACCCTAGTGGGCTGACGGTCCATAATTCACCCGGTATGTATGCGAATCGACTGACAGATCCGGTGGCCATGCTATGAATACGGTGATAGTTATAGGGCGCCAGGTAGATGGTTAGATAGATTCCTCCCTCGTATTCATGGGCAACAAAGGAATCTTGGAGCAGGTCAGTCAGTAGATACTCTTTGCCCTTGGCTTGTAGAAGTGTTTCCTGAGTGATTGTTCCAAAGAACCCAATCGTCCCATCAACCGGACAGATCAGAGCGTTTTTGTCTGTTGAGATTGGGCGTGCT
>CAJXNF010000062.1 GCA_913056375.1 uncultured Pseudomonadota bacterium
GCCAGAACCCAAAACTGAATCTGAAGCGGAGTTGACCTGGTCACAGGCTTGGAACAGTGCGCCCGGTCCAAAATCAACAAGAGAGGTTCTCAACCTTTTTGGGAAGGGGCTCGCAATGGGGACTGCAGACATCATCCCTGGCGTCTCAGGTGGTACAATCGCTTTCATTACCGGCATTTACCATCATCTCCTCTCAGCTATTTCCTCGATTAATTTGAGTTCGATCTGGCTTGGATTACGAGGTAAATTTAAAGAGGCCTTAGTAGAAATCCATCTGAAGTTTCTACTAATCCTTTTTGGAGGAATTGTTGTGGCTGTTTTGTCGACTGCTCGCCTGATGCACTTTCTGCTGTCAAATTATCCTGTAGAAATCTGGTCACTATTCTTTGGATTGGTTTTAGCCTCAATTTGGTATGTGGGCCGAGCAATTCCCAACTGGAATATATCAGCTTTACTGACCACAACAGCAGGTGGATTGTTCGCTTACCAAGTTGTTGGATTCATACCCATTCAGACACCGAACTCGCCTCAGTTTTTATTTTTTTGTGGGTTAATTGCAATTTGTGCGATGATTCTTCCTGGGTTGAGTGGCTCATTCCTATTGTTGATTCTTGGCAAATATCAGTTTATCACGGGTGCTCTACGTTCCCCGTTTGATGATGGGCATTTAGAAGCATTGTTGGTTTTTACAGCAGGATGTCTTATTGGAATTCTGGGTTTCAGCAGGATATTGAAATTCTGCTTACAGCGCTTTGAGCAGATAACAATGTGCTTATTGACTGGTCTAATGATCGGAGCAATGAGGAAGGTTTGGCCTTGGAAAGTCGTGATCGAGAGCGAACTGATCAACGGAAAAGAATACGTTGTGCGTGAAGAAAATATCTTACCTGTATTGGATGCTAGCCTCTTTATGCCCTTGGTAATGTTTTTCCTTGGAATGAGCGCTGTGATTATTTTGGAACAGACAGCGCGTCAGCGATAACAATTCTTCCCACAGATCCCCGCAGACATCTTTCGCCATTCACCCAAGTGGCTTCCTGAAAATTCACTCCTGCTAATTCAAGAGGACGCTGAGAAAACTGATCAATATCAGACCCCTCAAGGTTGCTTCCCCAGAAGTTGGCTTGAAGCAGCTGCGCTCCCTCCCAAGTGGTTCTTCTGAAGTCAGCGAATTTTGCCCAAGCCTTTTTTAAACAGGAGTGTCTGAGGGAAGCGCCAACAAGGTAAGCCCCCCAGAGGTTGGCTCGGTGCAAGTTTGAAAAGTCCAGATTCGCATTTTGAAAGTTAGCACCTTGGAGATTTGCTTTCTCAAGATTGGCTTGCTGTAGATTTACCTCGGTAAAATCTGCACCACGTAAATCCTGCTGCCTTAAATCATATCCACTTAGGTCCATTCCTTTAAAATTTGCTTGCAGACCCAAGTCGCCTTTGGAATTCAACCATTCTTGGTGGGTTTGTAATACGACCTGAATTTCCTCAAGAGACATCGACAGCCTCTTTACGTTTTTGTAGTGACTTTTTTTGTTGTTCCTTTGCCTGCTGACTTAAACATGATTCTGGATGATGAATATTTTTTTCAAAGCAATTCCTGCGAATACTGTTCAGCCAGAGTGATTGTTCTCGTTTAGGTACCATTGCCAGAGTCACAAGAGCTTCAAGGCGAGGGCCTTCTCCCATAGCGAGTTCTTCTGCAATCAATGGGTGTTCCTGCTGAATAAATTTATCCAGTGCTGCTCCGATAAACTCTTCTTTGGTCATCGTGGAGGAGCTTGTGCTGCTGCTGGTGTACCAGGAACTCAACCCCATTCCTTTTTTCATGCCGGGAGGAGCCTCCATGTGAACTCCTACACCAAATCCAAAACGAGTATTCCGATTGCCACAACCGATTAGCAGGAAGCAGCTCAGAAAAATCAAAGGCAGATAAAATCTTCGAAGATTCATCTTTAGGATTTTGCTTTAGATGTTGATAAGCATTTTCCTTGGTTGAGGAGAAATTAATTAGTAGCTTTTGTGCAAAAGCAAACCGATCTCAAGTCAACCAATTTGAAATCGCCAGAGAAGGTAGCTTGAACATAGACCAAGCTCCCAAAAATCAGAAGATAGAGCAAAAGTCTCATGAAGAAACGTAGACGGGCCCCAGTGTTCGTAGTTTCAACCTCAACCGACTTCATAGCAATTACGCGGCTTTTGATGGAGTTTTTGATTTCTTCTTGGGCATGTAAAGATCAGTGATGGTTCCTT
The DNA here is from genome assembly GCA_913056375.1 of uncultured Pseudomonadota bacterium. Taxonomy (GTDB): domain Bacteria; phylum SAR324; class SAR324; order SAR324; family NAC60-12; genus JCVI-SCAAA005. Next base: position 2,242 of record CAJXNF010000062.1, read on the forward strand.
CAAAAGCTTCTGCAGCCATGGCAACTGTTTCTGAGAGCGTTGGATGCGGATGAATGGTTGATCCGATATCAGAAGCGTCACAGCCCATTTCGATTGCCAAAGCACCCTCCGCAATCAAATCTCCAGCATTGGGCCCCACGATAGCGACTCCAAGAATTTGATCGGTATGCTCATCAAAAATCACTTTCGTCATTCCTTCATCCCGGCCGAGCGCGAGAGATCTACCACTAGCAGCCCAGGGGAAAATTCCTTTGCCATAAGCAATCCCGTCAGCCTTAGCTTGTTCTTCGGTTAATCCAACCCAAGCTACTTCTGGATCTGTGTAAGCCACTGAAGGAATCACACGCGCATCAAAATGAGATTTCATACCAGCGCAAACTTCAGCAGCCACTTTACCTTCGTGGGTCGCTTTGTGTGCGAGCATTGGTTGGCCAACAATATCGCCAATTGCAAAGATGTGAGGAACGTTGGTTTTCATCTGAGAATCAGTAGAAATGAATCCACGCTCATCAACAGCCACTCCAGCTTTGTCAGCACTGATTTTCAGGCCGTTTGGGACCCGACCAACAGAACTGAGAATTAAATCATAAAGCTGTGGCTCGGCAGGTGCTGATTTGCCTTCAAAAGTTACTAACAATCCTTCCTCAGATGCCTCAACTTTGGTGACTCGGGTTTCCAACCAAATATTCTCATAGCGTTTACTGATCCACTTTTCGAAAGGTCGCACAACGTCTCGGTCTGCTCCCATCATGAGTCCCTTCATCATCTCAACAACCGTAATTTCTGCACCCAACGCATGATAGACTGTGGCCATTTCCAAACCAATGATACCACCTCCGATCACGAGCATCTTTTTTGGTCGGCTTCGTAATTCTAGGGCTCCGGTTGAATCAACAATTCTTGGATCATCGGGCAAGAATGGTAAGGAGACCGGCACCGATCCAGCTGCGATGATGGCTTTTTCAAATTTGATCGTCTTGGAACCGCCATCTTCACTTGCAACGCGAATATGAAATGGATCTAAAAACTCTCCATATCCTTCAACGACTCTGACCTTCCGCTGCTTGGACATTCCAGTTAAACCACCAACGAGTTTCCCAACAATGCTATCCTTCCAGGAGCGTAGGGAGTCTATATCAATCTCAGGTGTTCCAAACTTGATCCCATGACTTGACATGGATTGGGCTTCCTCAATTACCTTTGCAGCATGAAGCAGTGCCTTTGAGGGAATGCAGCCAACGTTTAGGCAAACTCCTCCAATTTTTCCTTTTTCAATCAAAATGGTGTCTAGTCCTAAGTCTGCTGCTCGGAAAGCTGCAGTGTATCCTCCAGGACCAGACCCCAAAACTACAACTTGTGCTTCAAGATCTGCTTTTCCTGAGTGAGTTGCTGCTTGAGGTGGTTCTTGCACAACTGAAGCGGTTTTCGGTGATTCCTCAACCGTGTTCTTGCTGTCTGTTGCAGATGCTGGTTCCATTTTGAGGATTGAGCTGCCCTCAGAAACCCGATCACCTACTTTCACCAGTAACTCTGAAACAACCCCTGCTTGAGGTGCGGGTACATCCATCGTGGCTTTGTCTGATTCAAGCGTGATCATACTAGTCTCGGCCTCAACAGAATCCCCAGGTTTCACTAGGATCTCAATAATTTCCACATCCTGAAAATCGCCGATATCTGGGACACGGACTTCAATCACACTCATGGTCAAGCTCCGAATGGGTGGAACATAATAGAAATTAGCAAGTTCTGGTTTCCAAAAATTCTGCTATCGGGTATGACATAGCCTTCATGGAGAAGCAAGTGACACATCTCCAGCAACTTAGAACCCTAGAAAGTAAATCGCCATGCTTAGAATCATAAGATCTTTCCCGCCTTTGGGCTGGGTTCTGATAATTACCGTATTATTGATTGGTTGTACTACGAGCACCACAACGGAGAACCCTAGACCCGTTTCAATAGCGGAGATTAATGCATTGAAGCTCGAATCGAGCCCTGATCTCAAGGCTTTACAGCGAGCGCTGGGGTATTCTATTGAATATTATAAGCGGTTACCGACAGATCAACGATTTCAATATGGAAGTTTTGAGTACTCTCCTGAGGAGATGATTGCTTCTCATCAGCACTTTTTGAGGATTCTTGATTTGCCTGAGGCGGAAAGACTTGAAAAACTTCAGCAAGATTTTTTGTGGTTCGAAAGTCTGAATGAGAAGAATCAGGCCTTCTTTACTGGCTACTATGAACCTCTCCTGGAAGGTAGCTTGAATGAGTCAGAGAAATTTCCGGTACCTTTATATGGAGTGCCAAGCGATCTAGTCACCGTCAATTTGAGCAACTTTGATGAAAAGTATGGCAATGGGATTTTACGTGGGAAAATCGTAGATCAAAAATTTGTCAAATACGATGATCGTGATGAGATTTCCTATCAGAATTCCCTTCAAGGTCGTGCCACTCCATTAGCTTGGGTAAACAATGACATTGAGCTGTTTTTCTTACAAATTCAGGGTTCTGGTGTGATTGAGTTGCCGAACGAAGATCTTTATCGAGTTAATTACGCTGATCAAAATGGTCATCCTTACCGGGCTATTGGTAAAATATTGCTTGGGGAAATTCCCAGGGAAAAAATGTCTCTGAAAGCCTTGAAAGAATACCTGTATGATCACCCAGAGCGAGTGCAGGAAATTCTAAACTACAATCCCAGCTATACTTTTTTTCGACATATTCCCGGAGACGGGCCCTTGGGAAATATTGAAGTACCGCTAACCCCTGAACGCTCCATCGCAATGGATCATCGGCTTGTGCCAAAGGGAGGATTGGTCTTCTACGAAACAAATCTGCCCTCGGAGATCTCACCTTCAGAGGAAATACTACAAAGATTTGCAGTTGTTCAGGATACAGGGGGGGCAATCAGAGGCCATGGAAGGGCAGATATTTTCTGGGGGAGAGGAACCCCAGCTGAAAAGATAGCAGGACCAATGAAAGAAAATGGCAGGATTTTCCTGCTGGTAGCACGTAAGGAAGTGTTGAACACAGAGAGCGAGATATCAACTACAGTGGCAAAGAGGTGATCGAATGAAAGGGGGAGTTATGGTAACTCAATCAGAAATTGATGAGGGCATGTTAAATCATGTAGTTGAAAGCTTGCTTGGAAAAATCAGAACCAATCTGGATATCTCAATGCAAGTCTTGGAAGCAGTCCGCAATGAGCAGAGTGTTCAACTGAGGAATACCATGCAGGAAAACCAGAATAAGTCTATGTCATCACTGTCTGCAACTGGTCAACCACAGATGATTTGGACGGAACTGATTCAACAATCTGGAGAAAATTTCAGAGCGTTTCTGGAATTTCAGCGTCACACTTATCTCATGATGGAGTTGTCCTGGAGGCTACCAATGTTTTGCATGCTATCTCCAGAGGATTTTATTCGAGAAGTCCGCAAAATTCTTCCTTATGAGCATGAGCAAATCATCCAAGTTTTACAGGAATTGGAAAAACGATTGGACGGCGCCCCAAAGAACTAACGAAAAACTCATTGATCATCGGTGAGTTGCCAGAGAGTCAGATTGCGGTCAGAGTGCCGCATTCGATGTTGGAGCAAAGTTGTGAGGTATTTGTTGCAGACAGAAAGGTAAGCAGGATTTTCAGCAAGATTGGTAGTTTCATGCGGATCATTTTTCAAATCGAACAGTAGCGGAGGATGCTTGGCAAAATGAACATATTTGAAATCATCATCTCTCCAAAGACAAAGTTGTTGATTTTCGAACCGCCTATCCTCGTCACGCTCTACATGCCTTTGGGGCAGTGAACGCCAATCAAATTCACAAAATACCCCTGTTTTCCAGTCCTGAGGTCTTTCAGCCTGCAAATTAGGTAGTAAACTTCTACCGTCCATCGCCAATGGAATCTCCTGGTCTAACCAAGCCAAAATCGTTGGTGTGATGTCAACATGTTCACTGAAGGCCGAAACGGTGATGCCATGACTGGCTGGGATTTTGGGATTCCGTAGGATCAGTGGAATATGCCATGATGAGTCGAAACAGCCTCCCTTTCCCCACAAATGATGGTCGCCTAACTGCTCTCCGTGATCACTTGTGAAAATGATCAAAGTATCGTCCCACTGTCCTGTTTCTTTCAATAAATCAAAGATTTTCCCAAGATTTTTATCAACCTCTGTGATCAACCCTAAATAAACTGCTTTAGCACGGAGGATATCTTCATCACAAAGCCGAAGCATATTTGCTTGGCTCCCAAAGTAGTCCACTGTATCAATTTTTTGCTGCCAAAGTTCTAACAAAGGATGCATTGCCGCATCGCCCAAAAGTGAGTTCCCTCTTTCTGGAAGAGGTAACTCTCTCCAATCATAAAGACGATTATAGGGCGCAGGTGCAATCAAGGGTGGATGTGGTCTCAACAGGGACAGATGAATGAACCAATCCTCGTTCCGATGATTGCGAATCGTATGGCAGGCATGATGGGTAAGGTAAGCAGTATCAGAATGCTCTGCAGCATAAAATGCAGGTTCGTCACAGAATCGGCCTTCCGTAATTTTCTCTGGAGAATGATGAAAGACTGATTCTGATGGATCTGGCCTTTCGTAGCCCTTATCCTCAAGCCAATCTAGCCAGCCCTCCAAATACCCAAGGTTGAAATCAACAACCGATTTGAATCCGGGTAAAATACTTTCAAATGTGTCTAAACTAGGATCCTTGGCATGAATGCGTCTGGGATCCACCGAGGTGTCACTGTACCCGTAAAGTAAAGGCTCAATCCCAGCCTTACGCACTTCCAAAGCCAGGTTGGTATGCCTGCGATCAAGGGGAGTCCCATTGGTCACCGATCGGTGATTACAAGCATAGAGCCCAGTGTGTAGCGATGCTCTTGAAGGGCCACAAGGAATTGCGTTCGTGAAGTGTTTGAGAAATAGGGCACTCTCTGCTGCGAGACCATCCAGATTTGGAGTTGGTTTGAGGGGATGCCCTGTACATCCAAGATGGTCGAACCGGAACTGATCAGCTGTGATCAGCAGTATCTTACGAGGCATTGAGTCCTCCCAAGTTATCGAGAGTGGGAATGGCAGAAATCAGATTCCGCGTGTAGTCTTCTTTCGGTTCGAGAAAAATTTGCTCCACAGGGCCTTGCTCCACAATTTTGCCATGCTGCATGACGATCACTTGTTCGCAAAGGTTCGCGATTACACTGAGATCATGAGAGATGAAAAGAATTGTCAGGCCCAGTTCTCTCTGCAGTTCCTTCATGAGGTCAAGAATTTCAGCTTGGATTGATACGTCTAGTGCGGCAACAGCTTCATCTGCGACAATGAAGGACGGACGACAAATCAGTGCTCTGGCAATAGAAATCCGTTGTCTCTGTCCTCCTGAAAAAGCGTGAGGGAAACGTCTGAGATGCTCCAGGTCCAGTCGGCAGCGTGTCGCAATTTCACGAACTCGCAAATCAGTTTCATTACGATTTTTTGTCAACTGCATGGCCTCCAAAGGTTCTGCGATAATATCTCTGACGGTCAAGCGTGGATTCAAAGAACCATACGGGTCTTGAAAAACCATCTGAGCATGTTGACGAAAAGCTTTTAGCGATGAGCCACTCAGGCCATTCAGATCAAATTTTTCATCCTTGAACTGATAAATGATACTTCCTGTTTGAAAAGGAATGGCCTTCAGCAGAGCTCTTCCCAAACTGGTTTTTCCAGATCCACTTTCTCCTACCAGACCAATAATCTTTCCAGTTGGAATCTCAAAATTAGCTGCTGAAACAGCTGTAAAACTGCTCCGTTTTAGCAATCCAGCACTGCTCTCGTAAACAATATCCAGATCTTTTACCTTCACGAGAGAACTCCAAGGTTCCTGCTCACTCGATTTCGTTGCTCCCTCACGTTTCAACTGAAGTTTTTTGAGACTAGGTACTGCTGCTAGCAAGCGCTTTGTGTATTCGTGAGATGGGGTCAGGAGTGTTTTTTGAACGGGTCCTTCCTCTATAATTTGACCAGATTGCATGACACAAAGATCATCGGCTACTTTTCCAATGACACCCAGATCATGTGTGATGAAAAGCATTGCCATTCCGAACCGCTGCCTGAGTTCAAGCAATAGATCGAGTACTTGAGCCTGGATAGTTACATCAAGTGCCGTAGTCGGTTCATCAGCAATTAAAAGCCTGGGCTTGGTAGAGAGCGCTGTAGCAATCATAACCCGCTGGCGCATTCCTCCTGACAATTCATGAACATATTGGCGCAATCGCCGCTCTGGTTCGGTTAATCCCACCTGCCCAAGCCAATGAATAGCTTCTAGCTCCGCCTCGTGTTTGCCGAATCCAAGATGAAGTTGAATCGTTTCCACCATCTGCTTGCCAAGCGAAATTGCTGGAGCAAAACTGGCCATTGGCTCTTGGAATATCATGGAGATGAGACCACCCCTGAGCTGTCTCAAGGCTTTGGGGGATCGTAACTGCAAAACCGGAACGCTCTGTCCGCTATTGTAGAGATTGATCTGTGAGGGTGAGCGATAGATTGCGTTGTTACTATTCAACTGCATGAGGCTTTTGGCAGTGACGGATTTGCCAGAACCACTCTCTCCCACCAAGCCAAGTACCTGACCGGCTTCAATATGAAAGCTGACGTTCTTGACTGCTGTGAACCAGCCCTCTTCGGTCTTGAAGTCAACCTGCAAATTTTTCACATCAACAAGACGTTCGCTCATCGACCTTCCTCAGAGTAAGGATCAGCCGCATCACGAAGTCCATCTCCGACCAAGACAAAGGCAAGAATCATCAGCACAAAAAACACGACAGGTATGTAGTACCAGAGGAGGCTCTGCTGTACTTCGACGTCTTGTGCCTGGGAGAGCAATACCCCAATGGAATTGACAGGTTCGGACAACCCCAGGCCCAGAAAACTCAATGAGGTCTCTGCGAGAATGATATAAGGGACGTTGATGATAGTATCCACGATGATATAGCTAAGGAAGCTAGGGATCAGATGCTTCCGAATGATTCGACTGGAACTAGAGCCTGAGAGTTTTGCTGCAAGAATATATTCCTGGTTGCGTTCTGCTAGCAGGTGAGTTCGTAGTCTTCGCGCTAAGGTGGGGAAATCAAATGCTCCAATGATAAAGGCAATCGCAAAATAACGAGTTTCAGAACTCCACTCATCAGGCATCGCTACAGCCAAGGCCAAATAAATAGGGATGGAAGGAATGACTCGAACAGCTTCGGTAAAGGTTTGGAGTACGGCATCAATGCGGCCCCCAAAATACCCTGAGATCCCCCCAACCAGTAACGAGGTTGTGAGCTTGATAGTCAGCGCAAGGAAACCAATGGAAAGCGAAACCCAGATTGCATGAAGGGTTCTGCCAAAAATATCTTTACCAGCCTTTTCAGTACCAAAGAGATGGATTTGACCAGTCTCAATCCCAAAGAGATGAAGGTCGGAGGTTAAGGTAAACTCTGTGAATCCCAAGTTCAGGCTAATCAGCTGATATTCCCAACTCCTAGTGAACCAAGTCAGGTATCGCTTTTTCTCACAATTTTCTACCTGAACTCTTCGCAGGGTCTTTCGATCGAGTTGCTGTTCAAATGTGCACAGATAGGGTTTGGACCAACTACCATCCTGGTCCCGAAACTTGGGCATTTGCGGGGGTCCATTGATGTACTGTCGATTAGCGCCTGCCGAATTTGGTTCATGAGGAGAAAGAAAAGAGGCAAAAAGGCCCGTTAGGATTAGTATGATCAGGAGAATTCCTGCTGCGCAGGAGACGGGCTTCCTGAAAAATCGAGCCCGAATCAAAGCAAATTGACCAGCAGTATAGTAACTCTCTGCTCGCATCACCCTCCCTTCAAAACACTACGTTGAATTCTTGGATCGAAGAGAGCGAGCAGAACATCACTCAAGAAATTTACAACGACAATTGTGAGTGTAATCAGAAAGAGAATAGATGAGGCTAATTCCTGATCATTTGTGAAAGCCAGGGCCGTCAGTAACAACTGCCCAGCATCTGTCAAAAGTATGATGGAAGCGACGATGGGTAGATCGTTGAAGATTCTATTGAAGTCAAATCCAACAGAGTTGACCAAAGGGCCAATGGAGTGTCGAACTGGATAACGCATCCAAAGGCTGGCTCCAGCTTGGCCTCTCGCTCGTGCAGCTGTAACATAGAGCTTATTTGCCTCATCAATAGTTAAGGCACGAACGGTCTGCAATTGTAGGGCTGTTGCGGACCATCCCAAGGTGAACACAGGTAACCAAAAATGCCACAAAAAGTCTCCAAGCTTGGCAGTATTGAAGCCATCTTCAAGCCACCAAGCTTGATCCCTGAATTCTTCGGAGAAAAGACCGATGGGTGCATCAAGGTCCAGTTGGATATAGAAGACGATGATTCCCAGAGCTATCAAAAAATTGGGTAACGCCAAGCCGAGGTAAGAGACAATGCGTAGCAGTGCCTCAAAAATCTTTGAAGTGACTAATCCGAGACTTCTTCCAAATTTTTCCCCTGCTGAGTGTTGGGGATCATGGTCAACCAAGGGTTG
>CAJXNF010000063.1 GCA_913056375.1 uncultured Pseudomonadota bacterium
TAAGAAGAAGGCATCAGGCAAACGTCCAGAGCTTTTAAACGACAGAAAGAGTTACCAGTTGCTTGGAAGTATATTCGATCAGAATCAATTTGATCCGACTGACCCTGCTCGCCAAATGCATCCAGTCGCTGGTACTCCCAATCTTGGGATGGTGACTCATGTCAAAGCAGGTTTCCACGTTGTCAATATCGGCATCAGCTCTGAGCTTTTTCTTGACACGATGGGTCTAGGATGTTGGCTTGATCATGAGAATGATCAACCTCAAAAGTCAATTGAATGCATGACTTGGCATGGCAAACCTCATGAGTTAAATATCTGTTTTAAGCTTGATCGAGATTCACTTTTAGAATTTGTATTTGATCCATCTACTGATCGATTGACGATTGAAATTGTCGAAGGTGATGCATTCTTAGTTCCCGTAGATTCTATTGATTCATTGTCATTGGTCGGCTCTTTTGATTCTCCAATGGCACCATGGGACCCTACATCATCACTAAATACAATGAATTCACTGGGTCCAGGTAGATTCGAAAAAGTTTTACAATTAGAGGCGGGAAAAACATATAACTATAAATTTGTAGCGAATTCATCGCCATGGGCCCTTGTTTATGCAGATTATGAACTTGATTGTAAAGGCTATGACTTTTCAGGTTCAAATCCTAACTTTGCTGATCCAAGCTTCAGCTCACTTAATCGATATGGACAGCTAACATCACACGGTAATCCACCTGCGCTGGAATTTACTCCAACGCATTCTGGCTGTTATCGTTTTTATGCAGACTTAATTATTGGTGGCTACTCAGTCCTGCCTTATTAAATAGCCTTGTAGTTGATATTGAAGGCAATGCATACCCTTTCATCATCTTCTGTGGTTGCTACCGTGGAATGAGGTAGATAGCTTGGAAACAGAATAATAAGCCCTCGGTATGGAGCAATTGATAATTTCTCCGATGATGGGAAGATTATATTTCCGCTTTCCCTGATATTCGATTCTGTTTGTGACGATGTTTTAATATAAATAACTCCACTTATTGTTGATTCGGGATGAGTGTGCAGTTTTTGGTGTCCACCATCATTTAATACCACTCCCCATCCACTGATTTCAGTTTCCACGCCTTCGTTGAATTTGATGAAAGGGATATTCAACGATTGGCAATATTGATTTGCTAAAGCTTTGATTTTTTTACTAAGGCCAATGACTGCCTCATTGGCTGAGTTTTTAATGATCTCGTGTGTTTGCTGTCCTTTTACAGTTGGCTTTCCAGGCCGATCTTTAATCAATGTTTCGCTATTTTTCACATAGTCATAGAGTGAGTTTAGATTGATAACGGTTTCTCTGTTTAAATTGTATTGATAAACTAGATGCTTGGGTGAAAAATGATTAGGTTCACCAAAAATCAATCGGGATTCTTTGTTGAGGTGACAAATACAGGATAAGTAATTACTGCCATTGATATCCCTTGTGTGGTTTTTGAGGAATTCTGCAGCACCTATATCATCATTAGTTTCGACCTTAGCGTAAAATTCTTCAATTACGGTTCCCTTGGGTTTGATTTGGTTGATAGCCTCCAATGCCTCGGGTGCATCGGGTACAATTTCGAGACATTTTTTGAACGACTCTTCCGCAGATGAAATGTCTCCGACTGTCGCCAAGTATCTCCCGTAATTATAATGTGCAAGAAATTCTCTTGGATTATTTTTTATGATCTCTTGGTGAATCGTGTCGGCTCTCTTGAGATTTCCTAGTTCTGCCTCGCAAATCGCTAGGTTTGTTAGTAGTGAAGCACTGCTTCCTGAAACTTGGATTGTTGTTTTGATGATTTCACTTGCTTTTCTGATTCGTCCTGATTCAATTTGCAGCGTACTCAGCAAATTTGATGTCTCAATATTTTCAGGATGGCGATCGTGGAGTGTCGTGAGGATTTGAATCGCAATAGTGTTATCGCCACAATCTTTTGCAGATTGGCTCGCGATCAAAAGTAGTTGAGGGTGAACTCTTTGGTATTCTTTAGGATTAACCTTGTTGATGAAGGTGTTGACTACATCTTGATGTCTACCTTGCATCTGAAGAAGCCTGCATAAATTGAAAATAGCTTCTGGTGGCTCTCCAGTTAGTTCAGCTGCTTGCCTGAAATATTTTTCAGCAAGGATCATGTTCCCGCCTTGTGCTGCTTGAATTCCGAGCTTGCTGATTGACGCAAAATCACTCATTTGATAGATACAGAAAAAAGGCGTGCTTTTGCACGCCTTATGATTGTTTGGTTGTTTCTGGAATGCAGTTCTATTAGTTAATGACTGCAAATTCCTCATCCAGTTCAGCATCCTTGAGGGATTGACTGATTTCAGAATTCAAGCCGGACAGCTGAACACTGAAGGAGGCTCCACGTTGTTGTTTTGTAAACAGGAGGTAGTTCCAGCCTGTATCATCAACAGTCTTGAGATTGGTCATGTCTAGGACAATTCCTCTAAGCCCGGACAGTTTCTCAAGTTCTTTTTTCAAGGTCGGGAGCTTACAACGAGTGAGATCGCCATCAAGTGCAAACTTGCCAATTCCGTTCTCAAAGCTCATCAGATCAGCACTGAAACCCATTCCTGCGGGTTCAAGTCGAACGCGTACGCGGAGTGGTTTATCTGATTCAGGCAAGTTGACGATCATGTTCTTGCGATCGAAATCGGTGTAGGTTTTGTCGTCAATCCATACTTCACTCAGCTCAACACTGCCCGCAGGAAGCAGATCGGGGGCGACGCGAAGTTTGTTGTCGGGCCATCCCTGAGGATCTGGACGGAAGTAGAAGTCCATCGGTTGCTTGGTGACAAGCAAGTTGGAGTAGATCGCTGCCAGGAAGCAGAGTTCGAACGAGTGATAACCAGCCATGGAGTGGCTGCCCTTCCCACGTTCAGAACCCAGGGCATAGGGCTGTCCATTGGCCAGGACATTGAAGTAGATGCCGCCAGACTCGTAGTCAAGGAACCAGCCATTGTAAAAAGCTGTTCCTTCGCGGGCAAACCGAAGATACTCTGGCTTGTCGTTATAAACGCCAGCCATGATGTAATACGCCAGGATTCCTTGTTCTTGCTGCCACCATGCCTTGCGGTCGTGCCAGACACGACGGTAGTGCTCTTCACCGTCTTTGAGAGTCCTCTCCATCATGTCGTACCAGCCACCACGTTGGTTGTCGCAACCGGCGGGTGGAATCGCATCGGCAATCTGGTGAGCAAAGGTCTTGTAGCTCTCCTTGGGGTTGAGGCTGTGCATGCGGGTGAGGTTCCATGCCACCTTCAGGTTGTGGCCCACCACACAACGGGCTTGGTGAATCCCCCACTTCAGATCGTGCGTCCAGTCCTCATAGAACTTCTCGTTCATGAAGGGGCTGTAGCCGTAATCAGGGAAGTGATCACAAATGGTGTCGAAGGTATCTTCCAAGAACTTGGCGTAGCTCTCTTCGCCGGTGGCGAGATAGAGGTTAATCAGATAAGCAGGTGCGTGGTCACCAACTGAATTCCAATTCTTTTTCGCTTTGTTGACGCCCAGGGAATCTGCCTTGGCATCAAAGGTGACAGGGTCAACGTGTGAGTAATAGCCACCATAAGGACCGTGATCCTTGTAGTAGCGGTTGAGGAAAGCGATGGTGTCATCAATGTCGTGTCGGATCCCATCACCACCTGTCAGACGCCAAGTCTGAGTTGGACCTGCCAATGCATAAATCTGTTCGTAGCAAGGAATAGCGTTGCCACCTTCATCGCCACCTGCGGTGGAGCCCATATATTTCCGTACGCTCCCATCATCTTGAATATCAATCTGGCTATACCAATAACAGATACCTTCGCTCTTATTTTGATGACGGAAATGACGCTGCATATATTCCGTGCCATTGACAGCGGCTTCGAGTGCACGCTCGTCACCGGTCATCATGTAAGCAGTAGCAAAGCCGTAGACCAGCCGTGAAATGGTGTCTAGGTTTTGAACTCCATCCTGCTTCTTACCTTCTGCGCTCAGATCAGTACGGAACTTTTTGAAATCGATTGCCTCTCCCTCGACGACCTTGAACTGCGCTTCTAGGTAGAAATTAAGGAGTTGCTGAATTTGGTGAATCCACCAATTTTGATCTTCAAAGCGCAGATCATCCTTGTTTCGACCAAACAACAACATGTGCTTGGCTTCAAATTTTAAGCTGTCAGCCTCTGGGTAAAATAAGCCGTAGACATGTATGAAACGGTCTTCAACTAAAATTTGTTGAATATCTGGTGCAACTTGGAAAGGTTCTCCCAGATTTCGTACTAGTTCCGCATAGCAAGCGTCAGTCACCTTGACTGTGTACATCCGCCCATCGGATGTTTCCAGTTCGACGATGCCTTTGCAATCAAAGGCTTCTGGGTAAGAAACTTTGCGGATATAGCCCGCGATTAGATCAGAGAAAGGAAAGTTGAGTTGGTTCTGAGATGACATGTCTGGAAGTGATAGGGGGGATGAGGTGATGTTGATGCAGTAAGTGAAGCGTTTAGTTTGTTGCTCTCGATGCGAGTACAACGATGCTTCGACCTGTCACCACATAACTGTTGTCATTGATGGCAACTTGCTGATCGCGGGGGGAGATGTCGTTGGGCGAGGGTAGAGAGGTGTCGATGGCTCGATACCATTTCAGGCCGGTAGCCTGAGGTATCTGGAATTCGACACCTTCCCAATACATATTAAACATTACATGGATGTTTTCAGTTTGATCAGTATCCTCTGCCGTATCTCCAAGTGTCATGGCAAGACATCTCGCTCCCGGATCATTCCATCCGGGAGTGTTGAGTTGTGTTCCATGCCAGGAAATATCGTAGAGACCATATTTATTGGATGATCCTGTGAAATAGCGGCCTTTGAAATGGTCAATGTATCTCTTTCTTTTTTCTATGATCATTGACCAGAAGCGAATCATTTCTTGGCTTTCATTGCTTCCGATATGGTTCCAGTCGAACCAGTTGATTTCGTTGTCGTGACAGTAAGTATTATTATTGCCTCCTTGGCTTCGCATGAATTCATCGCCTGCAACCATCATCGGAACCCCCATAGACAGCATATGGATGGTTGCGAAATTCTTGACTTGACGTTTCCGTAGGTCGTTGATCCATTGATTGTCAGTTTCTCCCTCGGCACCACAGTTCCAGCTGCAGTTATCATCAATTCCATCATTATTTCCTTCGCCATTGGCCCAGTTGTGTTTTTCGTTATAAGCAGTCAGGTCATAGAGCGTGAACCCATCATGGGCAGTGACAAAGTTGACGCTGTTCGTTGGTTCGTGATGACGACCCTGATAGAGATCAGCACTTCCGGTGATGCGTCCGGCTACCTCGCCGATGATGCCAGGTTCACCCTTGATGAAATTACGAATGCAATCGCGATATTTTCCATTCCATTCTGCCCATCGTGCTCCAGGGAATGTACCAATCTGATACAGCCCAGCAGCGTCCCAGGCTTCTGCAATCACTTTGGACTGTCCAAGCAAGTCGTCCAATTCAATGGACCAAACCACCGGGGGATGCTCAAGCGGAGCCCCATCTTCACCTCTGCTTAGTACTGATCCTTCGTCAAATCTGAATCCGTCAACATGCATCTCCTCAACCCAGAAGCGAAGAGAATCGATGATGAGTTTTTCTCCAACTGGATGATTGCAGTTGAAAGTATTTCCACAGCCTGTATAATCATAATAAAATTCTTTACTCCCGTCCTGACCTGTTAAATAATAATAGGATACATTGTCAATACCTTTGAAGCTGAACGTTGGCCCTTGGTGATTGCCTTCGTCAGTGTGGTTGTAGACAACATCGAGAATGACTTCAATGCCTGCTTTGTGCAGTGCTTTCACCATATCGCGAAATTCATTGATGTGCTGACTGGTGTCAGAATTAACGCAGTAGCCTTGATGTGGGGCGAAGTAGCCCATTGTGCTATATCCCCAGTAGTTCACCAATTTGCGTCCTTCATGGACTTTGGTCACATCGGTGTGATCAAAGCTACAAATTGGCAATAGTTCTACTGCAGTCACTCCAAGACTTTTAAGATATGGAATCTTTTCAATCAATCCGAGATATGTTCCCGGGTGTTGAACTCCACTAGTCGGGCTTTTAGTGAATCCACCAACGTGCATTTCGTAGACGATGGTCTCTGCCATCGGTCGTTTGAGAGGTTGATCACCTTCCCAGTCGTAGTTTTTGGTGTCAATGACAACACTTCGCATGCTTTTGTGTAAATTGTCGCCAGGCATGCATGCAGCGCCTCGATCCCAAAGATCGAGACAATTTCCCTTTGAATAAGGATCTATAAGAACTTTATCGGGGTCGAAGCGATGCCCGTTCCATTGTTCTCGAGGGCCATCAACACGGTAGGCGTAGCCCATACCGGGCTTGACTCCTTCGATAAAGGTATGCCAGATGTTGAAGCTCCGGTTAGAGCCACCATCAAGTTCAATGACCCTAGATGGTTCAAGATCGTCTGGCTTATTGAAGATCAGCAATTTGACGTTGGTGGCGCTACTGCTGTAGATGGAGAAGTTCACACCATCTTGAGTGACGGTGCTTCCGAATGGATGCGGTGAACCTACAAAACGCCTGAAATGGGTACCTGAAGTCTCAAGAGGGTTCCCTTTTAGCTGATCAGCAGGAGATGAAATGGCTGTGTTGGTCATGGCTGTTTAGATAAGAGTGAATTGGTTGTCTTGTCGTCTGGTTCTCTTCTAGTCTTATGATTCCATTTGTCCCATTAGGACTATGAGATTTTCGTTGAAGTAAACCTTCTCTGCAGAACCCTGACTGTTGTTAATCCATACAGTCACTCCTTGATGTCTAATTCTTTTATGAGTTGCGGGAATCCCGAAAAATGGTCTTACATGGTCAGCTTCAAAGGTCCACCGGTAAGCATTAACAACACCTTCTCGCTTTGATTCGGTTATATTCATCTCTACATTTTCAAAAGCGTTCCAATAGGTGGACATAAAGTTTTCATATTGACTCTCACTCTCGCCCTCTTGAAGAAGCAATGGATGATTAAATTTGAAATTAATTGCAAACTGATTTTGAGATGTTGTTTTTTGAGTTGACTGTGTTGGAAACTGTCTGGCGCTAGCAAGACTGGCTGCAGCATTGCTGTAGATCTTTGAGCAATCTTTGACCCCAAGGTCATGAATAATCTTAAGTGTGTCCTCGTTAGCAAGGTTCTCTCTTAACAGAACTCCGTCAGCCCTGATCCAGCTCACACCTTGTATCACAAAGGAATTGCCGGTCGCTGGAAGTGGTCCTTTGGGTGTACTTAAGGGTTTGTCACCAATATGTGTTCCTGTTCCTGTCCAAAGACCAAGAATCAGGTCGTCGAAGCACCATTTGTGGTGTACATCCAGATGAACATCTGGAAAAGCTCCATGTAAACCTGTGACTTCTTCTTCAAAGCCTTTGGTGCCTTTGAACACCTCAGGATGAGTGGGAATTGTAAAAACAAAATCTTCATTCATGATTTGCGGTATGACATCTATCTCTGCATTGTTCATTACCCTCCCGTAATATAGATTAGAGAGCTTCTTATTTCCCCTATGACCTTTGTCGCTCATGATTTAGGCAGAGTTGCTTTCTCTTTTTAGCAGTCCCGCCGCATGTCGACCACTACTTAATACTTTTATGTGATTTACTGCGCTCATGCTTTGCTGTGTGGGAATCAAGATATTTAGCGTCATCGTCTTTGTGCTGGCTAGATTTTGAATGAGTTTTATAGGTGTATGACGGAATACATAGTTGTCGGAGCTGGTGCAAGTGGATGTGTCATAACCAGGCGTCTTCTAGATTCTGGTCATTCTGTAACGCTGGTTGAAGCAGGCGAATTACGCCATCGTGATAGCAATATTGATCATATCGGTGGCTTCACTAATCTTTGGGGTTCTAGAGCTGATTGGGCGTATAAAACCACGTCACAAGAAGATCTCAACAATCGCTCGATAACAATCAACCAGGGGAAGGTTGTAGGCGGTAGTTCTGCTTTGAACGCCATGATGTATGTACGTTGCCATGATGCCAATTATCGTCAATTAGAAGAAGCAGGTGGTCCTAATTTTTCATTCTCTGCTTCTCGTAGAGCTCTTTCCAGGATTGAGAATTACCTTGATGGCCCTCGCCCTGATCGATACCAATCTGGGTTGATCAAGGTTCGCAACTGCCCTGACCCCGCTTCATACTCTCCAGAGTTCCAGCTGTCTGCTGCTTCCTTAGGACTTGAATCGAACGATTGGGATTACAACGGGCCAGTGCAGGCAAATGGTGCAGGTCCACTACAGTTCAACATTGATGAGTCAGGCCAGCGACATAGTTCCTTTAATGCCTATTTGCAGCCAGTGCTGTCTTCTAATCAGCTGACTCTTCTTGATCAGTCTGAAGCCAAAAGAATCGTTCTCGATTCTCAGGGCAAAGCATCTGCACTCGAGGTTGTCGGGGCGGATGGTTCACACCATACTCTTCATGCAGACCGTAAAATTATTTTGTGCCTAGGTGCCCTTGGTACACCTTTGCTTTTGCTTCGTTCTGGTATTGGTCCAGATGCAGTTTTCAAAAAGTCTCCCACTAAACAGGTTATAAAGCTTGAGTCAGTTGGTCAAAATCTCATGGACCACCTGCAACTACCAATTATATACCAGCTGAAGAAGTCGCTACCTAACCCAACTCTATTAACCGGTAACGTTGCCTTTCTTGATCTCAATAGCAACGGACTAGATGGTGCTCCTGATTTGCAGCTGAACTTCACTCCTGCAGCTCCTACACCGTTGCAACGTTTCCTCCCTCCTCTTCCTGGGGAGGTGATGATATTTTTACCTATTTTAGTTCAACCAAAGAGTGTTGGTTCCCTTACGTTAGATGGTCACAACAACCCTGTTATCAACCCTAATTATCTGTCTGATGGTTCAGACGTTGACGTTTTACTTAAGTCGATTGATTTCTGTCAACAGCTAGCTGCTTCGGAGGGGTTAAATGCTCTCGCTGGTGACCCATTGCTACCACCGAAGGATGGATGGGTTGATTATATCCGCAGCAATGTCAGCACTTTATGGCATCCTGTTGGAACTTGTCGTATTGGCAAGGATCCGATGTCAAGCGTTGTTGATTCAAATCTACAAGTTCACGGTGTTTCTGATTTACATATCTGCGATTCTTCCGCCACACCCTATGTTACCGCCGGAAATAATCATGTTCCATCTTTAGTTATGGCCGAGCTGATGTCCGACTTACTTCTGGGTCAGCCATAGATCCAGAAGCTTTATCCCCATTGCTTTATTCTTCTATGTCAACAGTTCTTGAGGCTGCTAAAAAGTTTTACGAAGTTTATAATGATAAAAAGCTGGATCTCATCGACTCTATCTTTACCGATGACTATGTTGGCCATGTGAATGCTCACGACATTGTTGGTGCTGCCAATGCAAAAGGGTTTATTGGTGGATTTTTGGAAGGTATACCTAATGCCTTCTATGACATCAAGGAGTCATTTGTTAATGACGATAAAGTGACTTGTCGTTGGGTTTGTACCGGTACTCAGACCGGTAATTTCTACGGAATGCCACCCACTAATAAGGATGTGAACGTCAACGGTATTACCATTTTCCGTATTGCGGATGGAAAGATTGCTGAACTCTGGAATGTTTGGGATCAGTTCACTCTTGTTGAACAACTAAAGGCTTAATCCTGGTTGTCAACGGGGGAGAATTTTCTATTCTCCCCCGTTATTTCTATTTTTTATTTGCAAATTTAGCAACCCTCTCTCCCAGTAATTCTCCTGTTTTGAGATCGCCAGGTGTTGGCATAAATTCATCTCCAAAGTTAACTTGGCTCATCACACCGGTGTTGCTGTTTAACCGGTTCGTTGCTTCTTCCATACTTTTTCCTTGGAATAGTTCATTTGGAGCATCACATCCAATCCAAATCATTCCGTGTTGGAACGCGAATGTTGCCATGTAGGAAAGTGTGGACTGCTTATCTCCGCTAAGCCCGAGGCTTGTCGTAAATCCTGCTGCCAACTTGGAATTCCACGTACCTTGGAACCATCGTTGGCTGGTGCCATCAAAGAAGCATTTCATCTGTCCGCTGACCATACCCATGTAGGTCGGTGATCCAAAAATAATTGCGTCTGCTTGATCTAGTTTTGCTAGAAATTCTTCATTTTTGAAACGACCCTCAATAATCATTTCCCCAGTTATTTCCATCAGCTCTGATTCAGCTGATCTTGATGCACCAGCATTGACTGCTTCAGCCAATGCTTTCGTGTTGCCGCTTCCTGAGAAATACACAACTTTGATAATTGACATCGAAAATTTTCATTTCCTCTCTACTTTATCACCACCTCCCTCCCTTGCTCAGATTTTTCATATTATTATCATTGTGCTACTTGTTTCTCTATTCTCAGTCCCCGTTACCGTGTGAATCTCTTGTCACGATCAAATACCTTCAAGTCCTACCCTCCTCGCGCTCTCTTGTTTTGCATTGTCAGCGCCAGCAAATCGCAACCGGAAGATTTTGCCCAAGCATCATTGCTTGGGCAATGCCTGACCAGGCCAGACCCGGCCAGACCAGGCCTCGGCCAGCCACCTGCCAGCCAGGGCAGGCGCATACGTACTGAACCGCTGTGTATCTGTCATTGCGCGAAGGCACGATGGACGCCTTTCTCGTCCTTATTACAACAATTCTGTTTTTTACTTTCCTGGATATGTCGGACCACTGGACATTCA
>CAJXNF010000064.1 GCA_913056375.1 uncultured Pseudomonadota bacterium
CCAGTTGAACATAAATTCCACTAATCAATTGACCGACTCGTTTCAATTGATCATTGCTCAATCCCAATCCACAGAGCAGGCTGTTTCAGAAATGAAAAGCTCCATCAAAGAGGGCTCTGAATCAATGGTAAATATCATGAGTGTGCTACTCTCTGTCAGAGATAGTGGCTTGCTCATTAACAAAATTTTGGAGTCCCTGAATAGTATTACTCAGCAGACAAAGATGCTGGCTACAAATGCTGCGATTGAAGCTGCTCGGGCAGGCGAGCATGGGAAAGGATTTGGAGTAGTGGCCAATGAGGTCGCTAAACTCGCTGAAAACTCAAAGCTTGCTACTCAGCAGATTTCAAAGCTGATCTCAGATTCAGCACAGCAAGGTATGCAAATAGGCGAGTTGGCTGATAGAGGAAATCAATCACTGAAGCAACTGGAGAACAAGTTTGAAGCTCTTTCAGATTTTGTAGAAGACTTGGCAAAGTCTGTTCTTCTAAATAGCGATAATGTCACCGCCATTAGCGGCCGAGCTTCTAAAGTGAGTGAGTTGTCAATGTCCCAATCAAAGGAAACGGAAGATCTGCTCTTTCTTCTTCAGCAGATGGATGAAAATGAACACCACAACAAGAGCTTTACAGATAAGACCTTGATCGAAGCTCATCAGCTACATGAAGGAGCCTTGCACTTGCTGGGATTGATCAAAGAGATTGAAGGGCTAATCTCAGGTGATGAAAATCCAACCAAAATTTCGAAAAACAAGCTGGATAATCCAAGCAAATTAGAACGTCTGCAGTTACCTTCAAATACAAAAAATTTGGGTGGTTGAACTTTGCAGATGTTACTTCCCCAAATGGATGATTCGGAGTTTGAAGACTTCCGAAAACTGATACACGAAAGTATCGGTATTAGCCTGTCACTGCAGAAGAAGCAGTTGTTGATGACTCGGCTGTACCGACGGATGTATCAACTTGGAATCAACTCTTATGGAGAGTATTGGGCGCATGTCCTGAATGACGAAACGGGTTCGGAAATGGTTTTGTTGTTGAACGCCGTTTCTACAAACAAAACGGATTTTTTTCGGGAAAGCGATCATTTCACTTTTTTGAAAAATGAGGTTTACCCACAACTCCAAAAACAACAAACGATCCGTATATGGAGTTGTGCCTGTTCAAGTGGTGAAGAGGCCTACACAATTGCAATGACGTTGCTCGATGCTTTTGGTGGCGTATTGGGTGGTCGAGACGCAAAGATTCTAGCTACTGATATCTCGACTCGCATGCTGGATCAGGCGGAACTAGGCCGCTATCCAGTCAATCAGTTGCCCTTAATACCGGAAGTTATGCGCAATCGTTATTGTCAGATTCTCCCGGAAACGAATGGGGAGATGTTTCAGGTTAGTAGTCAATTAAAGGCATTGATTCGATTTCGCCGGTTGAACCTCATTCAGGAATATCCTTTACGGACCCAATTTGATTTCATCATGTGTCGAAATGTCATGATATATTTCGACCGGGATGACCAAGAAAAATTGATTGAACGGTTGAGCGGCTATATCAAACCTGGTGGTTATCTCTTTGTGGGTCACTCAGAAAGTTTGATTGGTCTCCAGAATTCCTTGAAATATGTACAAAGCTCTATTTACCAGCGGATCTAATCTTGATGAATCCAACTCTTTATCCAAAATTCAGAGGCAAATAAAATGACAGGTGGGCCCGTCAAAGTGCTGATCGTGGATGATGCACCGATCGTAAGAAATGTCCTCACAAAAGAACTCAGTCGTGATTCGCGTATTGAAGTCGTTGGGGCTGCTGAGGATGCTTACCAAGCTAGGGATATGATCATTGAAAGGAATCCTGACGTGATCTCCCTTGACCTGCTGATGCCAAGAATGGATGGCTTGGAATTCATGGAGGTCTTGATGAAACACTGGCCCATGCCGATCATTGTGCTGAGTTCAATCGTCGATGATCATTGGGATCAAGCCCTAAGAGCCCTGGAGTTGGGGGCTATTGAAGTGTTCGCAAAACCAAACCCAGAAGATCCTGTGGCCTTCAAGGCAATGTTGGCCCGCTTGACAGATACTCTTGTCTGGGCAGCGAGGATTGACATGAACGAGGTGTTGCAGAAAAAAAAGATCCAGAGCAAACCAAGTCCTCTGAAGTCTCCTTCTTTGGCAAGGGCTGCAGAGAAAATCATTGCAATTGGCGCTTCGACAGGTGGGGCCGAGGCTCTGCGAAATATTATTCCACTGTTGCCACCAACGACCCCGGGGATACTAATTGTCCAGCACATGCCGGAACACTTCACACATTCCTTTGCGCAGCGACTTGATCAGATGTCACAGATTGAGGTGAAGGAAGCAGAAGATGGGGATGAGGTTTATCCTGGAAGAGCGCTTTTAGCCCCTGGAGATCATCACATGCGATTGAAAAATAAGAATGGAAAGTATGTCGTGGATATCGTCAAGGGACCGCTTGTTTCACGTCATCGTCCCTCGGTAGATGTACTGATGCAGTCCGTAGCGGATACTGCTGGTGCCGAGGGAGTGGGTGTGATGTTAACCGGAATGGGGAACGATGGGGCCAAGGGGATGCTGTCCATGAGAGAGCGAGGTGCCCGAACTATCGCTCAAAGTGAGGAAACTTGCGTGGTGTTTGGTATGCCTAGGGAGGTACTGAATAACGGTGGTGCAGAAACCTCTGTCCCGCTTCCTGATATCGCCAGTAAGTTGATGAGTTTACTCTAGCCTTGGTAGCATTCACTATCCGATTGGCAACTCAATCGTGAAGCTTGCTCCTCCATCCTCTAGGTTCTTGAAACGCACAAAGCCGTTGTGATCGGAAATCGTCTGATGAATGATTGTCAGCCCCAAGCCAGTTCCATCTTTTTTGGTGGTCGCATATGGTTCGAACAATCGATTAATGATTTCTGGTTCGATTCCAGTGCCGTTATCTGAGACTTCAATTCTCGCAATACGCAACTCCTCAGCAACACTTGTCTTGATTTGAACCGTCCCTTGTCTTAGCAGACGGGATAGTCTGCCTTTATTCTCAACAGCTGTAACTGCATTATCTACTAGGTTGACCACCACGCGCTTCATTTGCTCTGCATCAATGGACAATTTGGGCATGTCCTCGCAAAAATCTGCTACCAGCTGAATGCGAGTGGGCAGGTTCCCTTCATAAAGATCCACCACCTCTGATAGAACACTATGTAGATCCGTAGGTCGTAAGTGAGATTCTGGAATTCTGGCGAACTGTGAGAATTCGCTAACCATTCGTTTGAGTTGTTCCACCTCGTTGATGATTGTCTGTGTGGCCTGCTGCAGAGGTTTTGGATCATCAACTTTGTTTGCGTACTTCCGACGAATCCGCTCCGCAGAGAGTTGGATCGGGGTCAATGGGTTCTTGATTTCGTGCGCAATCCGCCGGGCAACTTCACGCCATGCTTGGGAACGCTGTAAACGATGAATTTCTGTGATGTTGTTGTAGACAGCGATCACACCGATAGGTTCATTATCTCGATTCTGTAGTGTCAGCAGAGTAACTGCAACTTGTATGGGCTGTTGTTGGTGAATCAAAGTTAAATGACGATAGACACTCTGAGACTGATGCTCCTGCAACTGTTCCCACATTTCGATAAAAGCTGGGAGTGCGTCCTCTGAGAGCACTTCATCAATCCGATTATTTTCACTAACCTTGTCTTCTCGCCAGGGCAGCAATTGGTTAGCAGCTCGGTTCACACGACGGAGCCTACCCTCCGGATCCAGCAGGACTACGCCAGTGCTAATATTCTCCAAGACTAATTCCAAGAGTCGGTGCTGTTCTTCCAAAGCTTGATGGCTTTGTTGAAGGTGCTCGGTTGTTCGTTCGAGGGCGATCTGATTAATTTCCAGATCTTGACTCATCGAATTGAAGGCTCGAACTAATAAACCAAAGTCCTTGTCCAAGGTGGACTTGGGTTTGACCTGATACCCCAATTCTCCATCAGCAACTCTTTGAGT
The DNA here is from genome assembly GCA_913056375.1 of uncultured Pseudomonadota bacterium. Lineage (GTDB taxonomy): Bacteria > SAR324 > SAR324 > SAR324 > NAC60-12 > JCVI-SCAAA005. The sequence goes on from CAJXNF010000064.1 coordinate 3,998, forward strand.
GGCTTGGGCCAGATCTTCAATTGGTTGAACAAATCCACGTGCAAAATAAAAGGCCAGCCATGTCGCAACAAAGACTATACAGAGCGTCATCAGCAGAAAGATCACTAGATAATACCGGCGCAGCAAGTCCTCTGATTCCGTAAAGAATCTTGAATTGCGTTCCTGTTCGATGATTCCGTTGATCGCCTGAGTAATCGGTTGAGATGCAGGATGGAAAAGTTCCAGCAATAACTCCTGATTTTGAGGAGCTTTAAGTTTGTGCAAAGAGCGATAGAGAAAACGATCTTGTTGTTCTTCTACCAACCATGACTCTTCCTGTTGAAGAACTTGGTACCACTCAGCAGTACTCGGTGCTTTCCAAGAACGCTTGGCTTCTTCGGTACGAAGTTTTTGGTGGATAATTTCTCGCTGAGGATTATAGATCGTGAGTCCATCACCCAAGGATCTGCCAAGTCTTTCATCCAGTTCTTCTAGGTTTGTGAAGAGGTCGGGATTCTGCTGAAGGGTCTGCCGGAGAACCCAGCTTTCCAATGCTAGCATCTCTTTCAAGTCACGATGATAAACCTCAGAGACCTGACGTGCATTATCAACTACTGACTCATGCTGTCCAGTCAGCCAGGATTCCAATGTAGTGGAGATGAAACTACTGGCAAAGAGGTGGAAGGCCATTGCTGGCAAGGAAAGAAGCGTGAATGCTGCAATTAACTTGGTCTTCAGAGTAACACCGAGTACCTGCTTGTGCCGCTCAACGACAAGCTTCAGCAGGTTTTTGGCGATCATGTAGAAGACAACCGCCAACAAGACGATGTTGATGTTGATTGCTACAAAGAGGATCAGGCGGGAGTTTACGCTACCTGTGTCAGGTAGTCCTTGGCGAGTATTGAAGTAGACGAGGAAAACAATCAGCAGCAGGAGGATGGCAGTTGCCAACAACCTGTGGCGGATGCGAGGGTCGGCCTCGAGAAGTGTGCTGAGGCCCGCCCGCGCTTCGGCAAGGCGGAGACGCATGGCGACTTATTGAATGACGGACTTGTAGTAATCTTCCTTGGAGGCCACTTGGTTGTGGTCTACTTTGTATTCCTCACTGTGCTTAACGAGCAACTGTTGTGCTTCAAAGACACCGTTCTGCATACGACCTTCGACCACCACTCCTTGGCCCTCACGGAACATATCCGGTTTTACACCTTCATAAACCACTGGAATGGAGCGCATGGAGTCTTCGGTGATGTGAAATGCCAGCCGAATACTACGCGCATCCCATTCGACAGTACCTGGCTGAACAAGCGCACCGATTCGAATGGTTTTTTCTTGAAAATCAGTGGGTGCCGCCAGAACTTCCTGGGGGGTGTAGAAGTAGACAGTCATCTCTTGCAGACCCTGCACAGATAAGGCCGCTAAAACACCAAAGATAACAGCACCTCCAATTACGAACTTATGACGAGTCTTCATTTCTGGCGTTGAGTTTCCTTAAGAGTTTTCAAAGATTGTTGAAACACTTTGCGTTTCTGTTTGATCCAGGGGATGTAAATCACGAAAGCCAAAACCCAGAGTCCATAGCTGATTAGCACATATTCCAGATTCATGGGCATCAGCTGACCTCTTGGGCAAGTGCTTCATGAAGTTGGTCCTGGTTTTCTTCCATTTGCCAGCGCAGCAGCAGCAAGTATCCATAAAACAGCAGCATGGCAAACATGCATGCCAATAGAGGATAAAGTAATTCTGGAGGCATAGCAGGTTTGGCAGCGCCTTCCTGTACTTTGAAGAGTGTGGAAGGCTGGTGCAATGTGCGCCACCACTCCACCGATTTATGTACAATTGGGATGTCAAGAAAGCCGATAATTCCGAGCACTGAGGCAAATCGGGCTTCTTTCTCACGATCTTGAACGGAAAGTCGCAGAAGGAAGTAGCCGAGAAAAATTAGAAACAATAGCAAGGTGGTGGTAAGGCGGGCATCCCACACCCAATAAGTTCCCCAGGTTGGACGTCCCCAGATTGCCCCTGAAAGCAAAACCATTGCGCAGAAAATCAGGCCAATTTCAGCGGAGACCTTGGCGATCCGATCAAAGACTAGAAGGCGTTTCCACAAATAGGCTATGCCAAAGGCAAAAGTCACAAAGAAGGCTAAGTAGGTGACGATGACAGAGGGCACATGAATGTACATGATTTTTTGGACAAAGCCCTGCTCGGTCTCTGTGGGAGTGAAGACAAAGACCCAAAGACCACATGCGAAAAGGGTTAGTGGTGCGATGATTTCCAGTCGGGCTGTCCAGCGAGCGGCACTATCCATTCAGTAGTTCCTCTAGAAGCTGATTCACAATCTGTGGGTTTGCTTGTCCCTTGGTTTCCTTCATCACCTGACCAACAAAAAATCCCTTAATTTGGGTTTTGCCAGCTCGGAATTGTTCTACCTGCTTTGGATTGTTACTTAACAATGTTTCCAACAAACCTCGTAGGGCACCCTCGTCAGAAACTTGTTTCAATCCTCGAACCTCAATGATTGTAGCGGGATCTTTACCAGACTGCACCATTTCTTCGAAAACAGTCTTGGCAATTTTCCCACTTATCGAACCTTCCTGCAAAAATTGAATCAGACTAGCGAGGCTTTTGGCGGGGATGCCCACATTTCGGATATCCACCTTGTTTTCATTCATTAGCCGCATCAGTTCACCACTGATCCAGTTACAAACCAATTTGGGATCAGCTTTGGCGGCAACTACTTCTTCAAAGTATTCGGCAACCTGCTTGTCTGCGACTAGCACTTCAGCATCGTAGGTGCTCAGTCCAAATGACTCCATGAAACGCTGTTTTTTGGCATCTGGCAATTCTGGGAGTTGATTGCGGATCTGCTCAACAAAATCTGAGGATATTCTGACAACTGGCAAATCAGGATCTGGAAAATATCGATAGTCGTGGGCCTCTTCCTTGGAGCGCATACTGTAGGTGTTCTTCTTTACTGAATCCCACAACCTGGTTTCTTGGACGATTCGCTTGCCATCTAGAAGTTCTTCTGTTTGGCGAGCAATTTCATAGGTGATAGCCTGTTGAACAAAGCGAAAGGAATTGAGATTTTTGGTTTCCGTACGGGTCCCAAATTTTTCTTGCCCGATAGGTCTGAGCGAGACATTGGCATCACAGCGAAAATGCCCCTTTTCCATATCTCCTTCGCTGATTCCGAGATACGTGACGATGGAATGCATCTTCTCCATGTAGGCTTTTGCTTCCTCGGGAGTACGGAGGTCGGGTTCGCTGACAATTTCCAGGAGGGGAACTCCAGCCCGGTTCAGGTCAACAAAACTGGAGTCGCCATCTTCTTCATGAACCAGTTTCCCTGCATCTTCTTCCATATGAATGCGCGTGATACGGATTCTGCGGGTCTGCCCCTCCACCTCAATATCCAGCCAGCCATTTTCACAGATGGGTCGATCAAATTGAGAGATCTGATAGGCTTTTGGCAGGTCAGGATAGAAGTAGTTTTTGCGAGCAAACTGTGAATCCAATCGAATGGTACAGTGAGTCGCCAAGCCCAACCGAATGGCAAATTCCGCAACACGACGGTTCAAAACTGGCAGTGCCCCAGGTAATCCAAGACACACGGGACAGGTGCTTTCGTTGGGAGGCTTGCCAAATTGGGTTGAACAAGAACAGAAGATTTTAGATTGTGTGGCAAGTTGGGCATGGATTTCTAGCCCAATGACTGGTTCAAATTGCATGTTGGTGCGGAGAAAGTTTGACGAATGAGCGGGAAGCGGTTCTCAGTCCTTGAGTTCCTCTAATCTTGCTTGAAGTTCACGTACCTGGGCCTGTATGCGCTGACGTTCTTGTTCTTTGTTTTTAGGGGGTTCTGGTGTTCTTGCTCTGGTTGACGCTTTAGGTTTTGAATCAAGAAATGGATTGAAGAAAGGCATCTTCATTTCACCACCCATCAACCAAGGATTCGTGAAACTTGAGAGTTGTCGTTGCATCGCATCGCGAGTGTCCAAATAAGAATCCAACATTTTTGGCACAAAGTCTGTGAAAAATTCCCCGAGGATTCCTTCACGGTTGCGAATGACTTGGTGAAGAAAAGACGTAGAGAACAGATAAATGCCATCGCGTTCCATGACGATTTGGGTCAAGATCGCCTGAGTGATATCTTCTTTTGTTTTGGAATCGACCACCTGTACATCAAAGCCTTGTTGAATCAACTCTCCCAACTCTTCGATGGTCAAGTAGCGACTATGTGCCATGTCATAGAGCCGCCGATTCGAATACTTCTTGATGGTGATGACAGTATTGTATGAAGCTTTCCCCCCCATGCTTCTCCAAAAATTCCTTGTTGAAACAGATGTCTGAACCTAGAGCAGGACGCCAACAGGCTCAAGTTAATTTAGAAATAGGAATCATCACTCAATATTTTTGAAAAATTCAGGTACATTTTTAAAATTTACTTCATCCACAATATTGTCAATGACTTGGAAAGATTTCCCTCGCCCCCTTGTTTGCTTGGCCCCAATGGATGGGATCACAAACACAGCTTATCGTCGAATAGTTCGTAGCTTGAGCAAGCGCACCCTTCTTTTCAGCGAGTTCACCAGTGTAGACGGCTTGCTACGAAGCGAGCGACTCCGAGAGAGAATGGACTATCACCCAAGTGAGCATCCATTCTTCATGCAGTTATTTGGAAACGATCCTCAAGCTTTTGCCGAAGTCTCAAAAATGGTCGAAGATCGTGGAATTCTAGGGGTTGATATCAACATGGGGTGCCCTTCCAAAAAAATTGTCAATTCTCAACACGGTAGTGCTTTGATGAAAGATGTGGATGGTGCTTGCAGAATCATTGAATCGATTCGTAGTGCCTGCAATCTTGAAGTTTCCGTAAAGACAAGGCTGGGCTGGGAAAATGCTGACAACTTGATTCCTTTTGCAAAATCTTTGGAAGCTGCCGGAACTTCTTTAGTAACGATTCACGGACGCACTTATCGGCAGGCTTTCAAGGGAGACGCGAATTGGGAACCCATTTATGAACTGAAACGAAATTTATCCATTCCAGTTGTGGGTAACGGGGACGTTCAGGATTATTCAGACGGCATCAAGAAAACCAAAAACCTCGATGGCTTTATGATCGGGCGGAGTGCAATTGGAAATCCCTGGGTTTTCTGCAATCCAAATGAACGAGCAAGTCCCTCCTTGACCGAAAGAGTTGAGACTGCCATACGACACTACGAACTTCTAAGAGAATTCCAGACAGAGCACAGGGCGTTAAGAGAATTTAGAAAATACCTTGGAGAATATATTCAGGGATTTCGGCACGCAAAGGAGCAGCGTAAGCAATTGATGACCTGTGAGCGTGAAGAAGATTTTCTTAACCAGATGCGTGAGATAGCCAGCTGGGAAGCTTCTGACTCAGAACTAGCTTTTGCCAGCTGAAGCAAACATGCTTGTACCTATCTCAAACGATGGAGAATTTCATCAGAGTGCTTGCAAGAAAAACATTAGTTCTCCCCAGGATACTTCCAAAAATGCGGCTCATAATGACTTGATTTTGAGCCAGCTTAAAAATGATTTACTCCCCTATTTGCTGATCCAAGAGTTAGAAACATGCATATTTTAGTAACTGGAGCCGCGGGTTTCATCGGGTTCCATCTGACTCGTCGGTTACTCGACCGAGGAGATACTGTCGTCGGATTGGATAATCTAAACAGCTACTATGACGTGAGACTTAAGCGAGATCGTCTCATGCAGCTGGAACAGGAAAAAAACTTTAATTTCATTGAAGCTAACCTCGAAGATTCCACTTCCATTCAGCATGTTTTTGACCAGCATGTTTTTGACCGAGTTGTGAATCTCGCCGCACAAGCAGGGGTTCGCTACAGTTTAGAAAATCCCAGGGCTTACATTGATGCGAATATCGTAGGTTTTCTGAACATCCTTGAAAATTGCCGCCATTATGAGGTTCCACATTTGGTATATGCTTCCAGTAGTTCGGTGTATGGAGCCAACACGAAAATGCCCTTCAGTGTTCACCACAACGTAGACCATCCAGTGAGCCTCTATGCCGCAAGCAAGAAATCCAATGAACTGATGGCCCACACCTACAGTCATTTGTTTGGGTTGCCAACCACAGGTCTCCGGTTTTTTACTGTCTATGGACCATGGGGTCGTCCGGACATGGCTCTGTTTCTATTTACCAAAGCAATCTTGAACGGTGAACCTATCCAAGTTTTCAATCATGGCAAGATGCGTAGAGATTTTACCTACGTAGACGACATAGTGGAGGGAGTGATCCGAGTCACGGACAAAATTCCAGCAGGAAATGAAAAATGGAGTGGTGATAAGCCCGATCCAGCTACCAGCAAAGCACCCTATCGAATTTATAATATTGGTAACCATGAACCGGTTGAACTACTCCACTTCATTGAAGTACTCGAAAAAGCTTTAGGGCAAGAAGCTCAAAAAGAATTTTTATCTATTCAACCTGGCGATGTTCCAGCGACATATGCGAATGTGGAAGCACTACAAAAAGATGTAGACTTTCGTCCAAATACGCCAATTGAAGAGGGAATTCAGAGGTTTGTTGCTTGGTACCGAGATTACTACAAAATACCAGTTTCCTAATTGCTGATCATCTCACTCCTACTCCTTTGCCGGAAATCAGACGGGCTAGATTTCCATTCATTGAAACTTGATTCGCCCAATCGACTCTCTCCAGTTACAGTTCACTGA